>JBEIJP010000422.1:0-3548 GCA_040380245.1 Acidobacteriota bacterium
ACGAGGGCGGCGCCCTGCGGATGGAAGGCCCCGACTCCCATCCCACCCAGGGTGACCAGCGCCAGCAGCATCGGCAGACTCGTCGACAACCCCAGCAGGGAGAGGCAGATCGCCGCGACCAATGGCCCGAAGACGACCATCGACCGCTTCAAGTAGCGATCCGAGAGCATGCCATAGACGGGTTGCAGCAGAGAGGAACTGACCATCAGGACCGGGGAGAGCCACGAAACCTGCCACGGAGTCAGCTGCAATTGCAGCGTCAGCATCGGCAACAGCTGAAACAGAAAACTCGAGTAGGAGTCGAGAATCAGGTGGGCTGTCGAGAGCAGTCCAATCATCCGTTTCTGGCTTCTGTCCATAGACCTCTTGAGGGGCGAGCCGTGCCGTGCTCGTCGAAAAAAAGACCCGGGTGTCGTGGAGAATGGCCCAGCGCCAGCGGACCATTCAGTTGGGGTAGTTGGAGAAGTCGAGGGCCCCGGCGCTGATCCAGGCCGCTTCCCCGAATCAGAAGGTCGATCTTTGACAGGTCGGGCTACTCATAACTGAGGGCGTCGACCGGATCGCGGGAAGCGGCGCGGAGGGCCGGATAGAGGGCGCCAAGGGCGCCGCTCAGCATTCCTCCCAGGGCCGCCAGGAGAACCGAGCCGGGCTCGAGTTCGATGTTCATCGAGAAATGTTGGACCAGGATGGTCTGGGCAACGAGGCAGAAACCGATGCCGCCGAGCACCCCGAGAAGACTGATCAGGAGCGCTTCTTTCTCAAACGCCCAGGCGATCCAGAGCTTCGAGGCCCCGAGCGACTTGAGAATCCCGATCTGCCGGGTCCGCTCCGAGACCGTCGTGTACATGGTCAGAAGAATGACGAGCAGACTGATGACGATCGCGAGTCCGCGAACGACGTTCAGGAAGATGTTGAACGCGCCAAAGCCGTTGGTGAAGAGGGTCGGCAGATCGCGGGTGAAGAGAATCCGGTAGTCGGGGAAGAGCGCGAGCAGTCGCTGCGCGACCTGCTCCTGCTGGGCGGGGTCGGCGCACTTGACGAAGATCATCGAGCACTTCTCCTCCGCGCCGAGAATCTCCTGGAGGGTCTTCAAGGGGACTTTGACGCGCGCGCCGCTCTCCGGGCGATAGACCCCGACGACCGTCAGAGGACGGCCGAGGGCGACGATCCGGCTGCCGGGGCCGACCTGATTGTTGAGCGCGTACTTCTCATCGACGATGGCAACATCCCCGCTGTCCGGAAGTGGCTCTCCAGCGATGACGCGCAGGCCAGAGGCCTGAACAAAGGTGGGAAAGTCGATGCCATCGATCTGCTGCAGACCGAGTCCGTTGCGCCCCCCCATCTCTAGATTCTGGCCGACGGGGGTGGCGATGGCGACACCCGGCACCTGGCGGACCGTCTCGAGGTGACGGAGGGGAAGGGTCAGGTCAGCGGAGGTCATCGAGAGCCCCTGCCCACCCGGTCGGAGCATGAGCTCGACCCCGACGTTGGCATCCCGGGTCGCGCGTTCCCGAAGGGCTCCCCGCACCAGCCCGACGGTCATGACGACCAGGATCACCCCCACGGAGACTCCCAGAATACTGACGAGTGTGCGGGTCGGGTGATGGCGCAGATTGGCTGAGACGAGGCTGTTCATAAACGATCGAACCCTTTCTCCCGGGCCACCCTCCAAGCGAACGATCGACGCAAGGGGGGGACGGGGATGGCGTGCCTATCCGGCGCCGAGCAGGCGACGCACGGCCTGGGGCACCTCGGCGAGCGTCTGGGCGAGCAGGTCAGGAGCTACTCCGCCTTCGGCCAGTTCGGGCTTTCCGCCGCCCTTCGCTCCGGGAAGCTCGCGCAGGATGCGCCCGGCTTCGATGCGTCCGGCAGCCACGCCAGAGAGCATGACGAGCAGGGACGCCTTCCCTTCCTCGAGATCCCCCAGAACGACTATGCCCGGAGCGATCTTCCGGGAGAGACGATCGGCGAGTTGGCGACGCCCCTCCTTGCCAAGTCCCTCCACCTGGCGGACGAGCAGACGGAGCCCGGCAATCTCCTCGACCTGATCCTCGGCGCCGCTTCCGCCCTGGGCGACTTTCAGTTTGAGCCGCTCGATCTCGCGCTGGTGCTCGCGCACCATCGCCTGGAGCCGCTCGACTTCGCGCGGGAGATTGGCCGTCGCCGTGTGGAGCCGTGCCGCAGTCTCCGCCAGGAGGGATTCCGAATGCTGGAAGCGCTCGTAGGCGCCCTGACCGCTGACCGCCTCGATCCGCCGGGTCCCCGAAGCGACCGAGGCATCGGAGAGAATCTTGAAGACGCCAATGTCGCCAGTCGCGGTGACGTGCGTCCCGCCACAGAGTTCTGTCGAGAAGCCGGGAACGCTGACGACTCGCACCCGGTCGCTGTACTTCTCTCCGAAGAGGGCCATGGCCCCGTCGCTGAGCGCTTCGTCGAGCGTCTTCTCCTCCTTGCTCAGAGGAGCGTTGCGCAGCGTCTGCGTGTTGACCAGTCGCTCGATCTCGGCCATCTCATCGTCGGTCAATGGCGCAAAGTGGGTAAAGTCGAAGCGGAGTCGGTCCGGGGCGACCAGCGAGCCCGCCTGCTTGACGTGCGGGCCGAGCACCTCGCGCAGCGCGGCGTGGAGCAGATGGGTCGCCGTGTGATTAGCCATGGTTCGCGCCCGACGATCGGCGTCGACCAGGGCCGTGACCTGGTCACCGCGCGTCAGGCTGCCCTGCTCGACCTCGACCTGGTGGACGATCAGGCCGGAGGTCGGCGTCTGCGTGTCGACGACCCGGAGGTGGGCCTCTTCGTTGAGCAGCAGCCCCCTGTCCCCCACCTGTCCGCCAGACTCTGCGTAGAAGGGGGTCCGGTCGAGGACCACCTCCCCCTTCTCTCCCGCCGTCAGACGCTCGACAACCTCCTCGCCCCGAATGAGGGCAAGAACACGCGCGCCATCCTGTCGGGTGGCGGCGTCGCCCGGCTGATAGCCCGTAAACTGGACTGGACCGAGCGGAGCGACGGTGCGGTAGACGCTGCGCAACACCTTCGCGGCCGCCCCCTTCATCGACTCACGGGCCCGCTGGCGCTGACGTTCGAGCTCCGCCTCGAAGCCTTCGCGATCGAGCGTGAACCCGCGCTGACCCGCCACGTACTCGATCAGGTCGTAGCGGCATCCAAAGGTGTCGTAGAGCTTGAAGACATCGCTTCCGGAGATCCGCTGGTCGTTCGAGCGGGCCATGACGTCGTCGAGCACCGCCAGGCCAGCGCCGACCGTCGAACTGTAGAGCTTCTCCTCGATCGTCACTACCCGTTCGATCACCGCGCGGGTCTCGCGCAGTTCCGGGTAGGCCTCCCCGAACTGCCCGACTACGAAATCGGTGACGCGGGCAAAGAAGAGGTCGCGAATGCCCAGCTTCTGTCCGTGCCAGATCGCCCGGCGCATGATCTTGCGCAGGACGTAGCCGCGACTGTCGTTGCCGGGAAAGATCCCGTCGGCGATCAGAAAGGCGGTCGCCCGGGCGTGATCGGCGATGACCCGCATCGAGACGTGGTCTTCGGCATCG
>JBEIJP010000423.1:0-3547 GCA_040380245.1 Acidobacteriota bacterium
CGGCATGCCGTACTTCGTCAATTGCGCCATCTCGAAGTTGGCGAACCAGGGCAGTTCGGCGTAGAGAATGGGGTCGAGCTCGGGCTGCTGCGGCGCTTGCCCACTGAAGGTATAGAGGAACGGCACCGATTCGTGCAGGTCGTGCATGATCGGCGGGTGCCAGGCGAGGTACCACGTCAGCAGGTTGCGCATCGTCACCTGCGAGTAGTTGGTGTCGCGGTTGTTGTCGTGAAAGATGTACTTCCCCCAGTAGGGGGGGCCGCCCATCGAGTCCTCCTCGCTGGTCTCGTCGATCTTATGGCGGTAGTACCAGTCGACGTAGCGGTCCCGCCCGTCGGGCTCGAGGACGGGGGAGAGAGAGACGATCACTTCGTCACGGATGCGCTGGATGAGCGGGCTCTCCTCGGTGACCAGCCGATAGGCCAGTTCCATGAGCATCTCCGGGGGGCCGGTCTCGCCGCTGTGGAGTCCGGCGCTGAGGTGGTAGATCGGCTTGGCGGAGGCGATGACTGCGCGCGCCTGCTCCTCGCTCAGCCCCCGGGGGTCGGCGAGTTTGGCCAGCGCGGCGCGGTAGTCCTCGATCCGCGCGAGGGTCGCCTCGTTGCCGATCATGACGACCAGGCATTCGCGCCCCTCGTCGGTCTGACCGATCGAAAAGACTCGCACCCGCGGCGAGGCCGCGGCGAGGGCTCGGTAGTAGCGGTAGATGTCGGTCGTGTAGGTGAGGGTCTTCGGTTGGCCGATGTGGTAGCCGAGGATGTCTCGCGGGGAGGGCACCGCTCCCCCCTTGGGAAGATGATCGACCAGCGGGCTGAGAAACTCAGGCCGGGTGGTCCACTCCCGCACGGACCGCGCGAAGTCTTCGTCCATTGCCACTTTCGTCGGGGAGGACGGGCCTTGTCCACTCACCGGGGCCAGCCCCGGGCCCAGCCCTAGAGTGACTGTCAGACTGAACAGGAGCAGCAATAGCCCCCAGGGGCGCCAGGCGGGTCTTACGGTACTGGACATCGAGTCTCTCTCCATTCGATGGGGCCCAACCACCTCGGTGGCGGGCGCAGACACAGACAGAAGGCGACAGATCGACTGCGAGTTCGATCCTGGGACGTTTGCCAACGAATTGCCAACGGATTGCCGGGCGATTGTAGGAGCCGGCTTCCCGTCAAGTCAATCTGACGCCGTCCGCCGGAAGGGCCGTCTCTCTCAGCCCAGCAGCAAAAGAAGGGGGGAATCCCCAGCGTCCCCCCATCTTCTTCCGGATGTGGCATGGTAAAGTGGGAATGGTCCGCACGGAGCTCTCCCGCTCAGACGGTACGAAGAAGGGACGGGAGAGACCGCGCGCGGCTGGAGTTACCCCTTACCCTGGAGCTTTTGCCATGCTCACCCGTCTTCTGCGCGCGCTGTTGCTTCAGCTCTCCCGTCAAGTCTGGCTCAAGGACTGGCTCGCCGATCTTCCCGGGTTCCGACAGGTCACCCGGCGGTTCATCGCCGGCGAGACGATCCCCGAGGCGGTCTCCGCCATCCGCGCCCTCAACCAGCTGGGGATCCGGGCGACCCTCGACCACCTCGGCGAGAGCACCACCTCACGCGAACAGGCGGTCGCGGACGTCGAGGAGTATCTTCGCGTCTTGCGGGCTATCGAAGAGTCGGGCATCGATTCGAACATCTCAATCAAGCTGACCCAGCTCGGGCTCGACATCGATGAGCCATTCTGTCTCGAGAATACCCGCCGCCTCGTCGCCGAGGCCCACCGCCGCGACATCTTCGTTCGCATCGATATGGAGGATTCCTCGAAGACCGAGGCGACCCTGCGTATCTTTACGACGCTCTATCGGGAGTTCGGGAACGTCGGGATCGTGCTGCAGTCGGCGCTCTACCGGACCGAGCAGGATCTGGCAGGCGTGCTTGCGCTCGGCGCCCGGGTTCGCCTCTGCAAGGGCGCTTACCACGAGCCGGAGACGGTCGCCTTTCCCGAGAAGACCGATGTCGATCGGCGCTACCTCGACCTGATGCGGACGCTGCTCGCCAGTGAGATCTACCACGCCTTTGCCACGCACGACGAAGCGATCATCCAGGCGACGCGCCACGCCGCGGCGGAGCGTGGCCTCTCTTCCGACCGGTACGAGTTTCAGATGCTCTACGGCGTGCGCCGTGATCTGCAGCAGCGTCTGGTCACCGAGGGATGTCGTGTCCGGGTCTATGTCCCCTACGGTCGTTTCTGGTACCCCTACTTCATGCGACGTCTCGCCGAGCGGCCGGCCAACCTCTGGTTCATCCTGCGTCACCTCTTTCGGCCGTAGGCCCCACTCCGGCCGTTCGCCATCAACGGCGCGCAGAGACCAGGGAGAGGACCTCCTCGGGCGTCCATTCATTGCCGCGATAGAGCTTGACGAGGGTTCCCTCGGGAGAGATGACGGCAGTGCGCAGACCGTGGATGATCTGGTCCGCCTCGGCCCAGTAGGAGAGGCCAAAGTACCCGGCGATGGCCCGGATCTCCTCGTCGCTGCCGGTGGCGAGGACCCACCGCCCGAGCGGCTCTCCTGCAGGGAGATAGCGCCGGGCGTAGTCACGCAACACCACCGGGGTGTCATAGGCGGGATCGAGCGTGACGCTCAGCAGTCGCGTCTTTGGCGGAAGGGAGGCGTGGATCCTGGCGAAGTGGCGGCTCATCAGCGGGCAGTAGTCGGGCAGTGGGCAACGGCTGTAGATGAAGGTCAGGACGATCGTCTCCCCGCGAAACTGATGGAGACGGATCGCCTCGCCCGCCTGGTTGACCAGTCGAAAGTCTGGAATCTCCGCGCCTGGTTCCGGACCCAGGCCACTGGCTGGCTCCGTTCCGTTCGTCGTCAGTTTCGGATCGGCGACCTGGGTGACGGAAGGGGACTCGATCCACGACCGCTCGCCATCGACGATGAGGGTCGCCTGAATCGTCGCGCCGGGCGCGAGCACGTCGTAGACCCACTCTTCATGGAGGGTGAAGGGCATGGTCATCGCCTCCATGTAGCCGGGAATCACTTCGTGCGCGATGGTGACCTGGCGCTTCGCCTTGTCGAACGAGACGACTCGGCCTTGCATGTTGTACCGTTGCGCGTTGCTGGTCGCCGTGGGTGGTTCCGAGCCGCGACACCCGACGAGGGTCACCCCGAGCAGCGCCGTCAGAGCCATTCCTCCGACTCTTCTCCCGATCCTCTCCGCCATCTTCTTATTATTTCTACAGATTCTCATGGCCTCTCTCCTTCTCTTCGCGAGGACGATCTCCAGTCTCCAGTCGCTCTTCCCGGCTCAGGGTGAGGCGGGAGGCGGGTGGCAGGCGGCGATGGCATCGATCTCGATCAGAAACCCGTGGTGGAGCGTGGGCACCGGCACCACGGTGCGTGCGGGTCGATGCGCCCCGAACGCTCGCTGGTAGACCTCGTTGACACGGCTCCAGAGTCCGATGTCGGTCAGATAGACGGTCGTCCGCAGGACGCGCGAGAGGTCGCTGCCGGCGGCTTCGACAATCGCCGCCAGGTTCCGCATGACCTGCTCCGTCTGCGCCTCGATCGATCCC
>JBEIJP010000424.1:0-3527 GCA_040380245.1 Acidobacteriota bacterium
CAGGGCTTGGCGATAGCCCGCCGTCGCCCTTACCCAACGCCGATCGGCCCAGCCCAGCCGAGGCAGATACTCCTCCGCCAGCCTCTCAAACTCCTCGTCGAAACGGGCCGCTTCGGCGACGGTCTTGCTCCGCTCGTGCAACCGGTACGCCGCCAATGGAAGGGGAAGAGAGCCTCCTTTGATCCCCCGCAGCATCAACCGAACCATCCATTCGTGGTCGAAGCAGTAGCGGTAGTCTTCTCGGAATCCTTGCCCCATCAGACCCATCACGCGCCGCCGCCAGAAGATCGCCGGCTGGGGGCAGTGCGCCTCCCAGGCGAGCGCTTGCGCCGCCGAGACCGGCAGTCGGGGCCGGTAGAGGGTCGTCGGGTGACCCTTCCCGAAGAAGATCGTCTGACCACACAGCCACTCCCGGTGCGGATGGTCCCGAAACCACGCCGCGACCGCCGTCAGCGCACCCGGCAGGTAGAGATCGTCGCTGTTGAGAAAAGCGATGATCTCCCCGGTTGCCCGGGCGATCCCCTTGTTGATCGCCTCGACCTGGCCCCGGTCCGGCTCCTCGACGCAGCCCGTGACCCGATCCCGGTACCGAGCAATGATGGCGCCGCTCCCATCGGTGCTCCCACCGTCGATGATGAAGTACTCCAACTCTTCATAGTCCTGGTGGAGCACCGAGCGGATCGTCTCTTCCAGAAAGTCCGCTTGATTGAAAGATGGGGTGATGATCGAGATCTTCATCGTTCCTGATCGAGGATCTCTGCATACCAGTCCTCGTATTGCTGAACCATCCGCTCCAGTGAATAGGCAACGGCAGCCTTCTCGGCCCCGGCTCGCCCCATCGCCTCTCGCGCGACTGGCTCTTCAATCAGCTGGGTGATCCGGGTGGCAAGCGCCTCCGCGTCACGGGGCGGAACCAGCCAGCCGGTCTCGCCGTCCTCGACCTGCTCGGGAATTCCTCCCACCGCCGTGGCAACCACCGGCAGCCCACACGCCATTGATTCCAGGATCGTCAGAGGAAAATTATCGGTCTTCGCCGCATGGACGAAGAGATCAGCCGCCCTGTAATAGTCTGCCACCTCTTCCCTCGCCGAGGTATAACCGATCGAGACTACTTTAGCCCCTCCCACCCATGCTGTCGGCGCCGCCTGCCCGACACAGAGGAAAATGAGTTCGCGGCTCGGCTGGCTGCTCCCAATCCGGGCGATCGCTCCCTCCATCGTCTCGAAGTCCTTGAATGGGTTGGCACGACCTCGATTGGCCAGGTAGAGCACCACCAGAGCGTTGCTTCGAATCCCCAGCCGATGTCTCGCCTCTTCTCGATCTCCAGGACGAAACACGCATAATTCAATGCCATAGGGGATGACACGCCTTCCCAGGATTGCCGGTGAGAGGATCGAAGACTCGGCCCGCTCCATCAACCACCGGCTGGGCGTGGCAAGGTAGAGACGACTCTGCTGGTAGATCGAACGCTTTCGCTGCAGGTTAAAGCTCGTGGCGTCCCTCCCCACCGCTGGGTAGGTCTCAAGCGCGGGGCACTTCCCGCAACCAGTCTGCCAGCGCTGACAGCCAAGGGTATAGGCACAATGACCAGTCAAGAGCCACTCATCATGGAGCGTCAGAACCGTCGGATAGCGGGAGCTGAGCCGGGGGAGACACCGCAGATCGAAGTAGCCGCCGTGGAGGTTGTGCCCATGAACAAGTTGGGGACTCGTTGAAAGATGACGAAAGACCCGGCGGCTCTCCGGATAGTCGAAATCCTCGATTCCCATCTTCCACCTGGCCCAACGATCGACCTCGAGCAATCGGGCCAGTTTGCGAGCCACCAGAGAGATTCGTACTCTCCCGTCGACGGCGTGGCGATCGGAGGATTCGAGCAGGAATCGCGCCAGACGGCGGCGCACTTGCCCAGGTATCAGAACCTCTGTCGCCGCCACCTCTCCACGCTTCTCCCCAACGTAGAGGGTCGAATGGTGCCCACGCGCGAGCATCCCAGTGTGCAGGAGGGAAGCGATGCGTTCCGCCCCCCCGGCCTGGTCCGATGTGCTGAAATAAGCAATCCGGTACGAACTCATCCGTCCCGTCTCACCGTGTGTCTCCTCGCAGTGCCTCAGCAAGCAGTGGAGCCCGGTGCGCGAAGGTGTGGGCAGCGAGGACCCGCCGCTGCCCCGCCTGGGCCATCTCTCGCCGTTTGCTGGGGTGATCGAGCAGATAGCGTGCGTTCTCGACGCACTCTTCGAGGCTCCGGTAGGTGGCAACTTCCCGATCGACCTCAAAGTAGACGGCGAGATTCTTCTTCCAGTCGGTCAAGAGGCACGAACCTACACCAGTCGCCTCGAAGAGACGAATGTTAGACGCACTCTCAATCGAAAGATCGAGGTGGGTATTGAGGGAGACTTGAGTACGCTGCAGCCGCTCAAACATCTCCAGGCCATAGACGGCTGGCCGGGCGACACGGAGCAGCGGTTTCGGAAAACGCTTCGGGATGAACGGCCGCTCACTCCATTGCGCGATCCGATCCAGGACGGGAATCCTCTTCCAGACCGACTCCGGAACCCCCAGACGTCGCAAAACTGCCACCGCATCGTACCCTCCCCGCTTGATCAACATCAGCAGAAGGCTTCGTCGAGACGGTTGATCGAGGTCGGACCAGATCGTCAAGTCGATCTTTTTCAGCAAGTGTCGGAGCAGCCGCTCCCTCTCGGAATGAAACTGGTGGCGCAGAATAATCGACCCAATAAACCCCACTGCCGTGTCCGTCTCTCCAATCGTGATCCGCGAAAGGATCCGTGGATCGAAGGCATGATCGATCCGCCGGCAGTCATGCCCCTCCGCGACAAAGTGTTGCTGCAACTCGGGCACACACGTCAGCACGACATCACATTCCCGAAAGATGGCTGGGTTGCGGTAGGGAGCTCCACACCAGACACCAATTCGCCGGATCGACGGAGCCACTTCGCGCAATGACCGCACAAAAGCTGCCGGGAAGGTCGCGTAGTCCGTCAAGAAGAGAAACTCGGGTTGAAATCGTTGAACCTGAGCGCGAAGAATGTCGAGTTGCCAGCTCGATTCCTGAAAACGCACTCCGGCTTCAGCCGCCCACTGTGTCTGGAGCGATCTCGCGTTGGCGACAATCTCCTCCATGGTCCACCCCAGTGGTCGCAGGGCCATCGACCACATATCGGCCCAGTAGCACGCGTCCCCCATCAACGACGCAAGCTGTTCAGCGTAACTCGTCTCTCCCGATGAAGATCGATCTTGACTCCTCTGATACAGATAGTTGGGGGGGAGGGTCGCGATCCGCAGCGCCCTGATCAAGAGTCCCCTCCATTCTCGGGCTCCTTTGAATCGATCTTTCGCGCCTCTTTCCTTGCTTCCAGATAGAGACTCTCAAATTCCCGATCGGGGTGATCCCTGTCCGCCAAATCGATCGATAACGAGGACTGGCAGGTCTGTCGAACGATTTGATTAAACCCTGCCTGCTGCAGAAGACGCCGAAGGGAGGTTTCGTCATACGCCCAGAGGTGATG
>JBEIJP010000425.1:0-3522 GCA_040380245.1 Acidobacteriota bacterium
CCCCTTAATCCCTCCGTGCCTTGGTCTTCGCCTGAAAACAGGCCATGGGGTTCCGCTACCTACCCCGCAACAAAAGGCGCTGGTAGCAATCTCCTCATCCCGTACGCCCATGCGTTGTGTGGTGCCCCTTTCGGGGGGCGGTACGGGGGAAAGGTGACTTGGGGGCATGAGACAGGCCATGTTGGCTTGGCGTGCCCCCGGTTCACAATTCAAAGGAAAAGTCATGGAAAACAATACGTCCGTCGCCGTCGCTACCCTGCCCGCTACCTCCGCCCCCATCCGGTCCCGCAAGGGACGTCAGACAGGGACGAAGTACTTCGTTGGGGAGCAGACGGCCAGCCAGTTGAAAGAGACGGGGAAGGCACTCGGAATGAAGGGATCGGCCCTTAAGGTGTGGGTCAACGAAGCCCTGTCGGATACGGCAGCGGCGCGGGCCGCCGGGACGGCCGCTGCGTTGGCTGCCCTTACGGCGGCCGGGTTCGCCGGGGACACGGTTATCGTCCGCAAGGGGACCGCGTCAATCAATCTGGTCAAGGTTGAAGCCGCCCCCGCCCCTGTCCAGTCGCTGGCGGCCCAGTTGGTCGCCAAGGGCAAGTTCGCCACGATTGAGGAAGCGGAAGCCTTCCTCGCCTGACCCCCCCCTTCGCAGAGTGGGCCGGGTTCCCCTTGTGGGAGCCCGGTTTAATGCGGCCAGCCGGTCACAAGCCCGGCTTTCCCCATACGCCAAAGCCCGCCGCGTTCAAGCGCGGGCATGTTAGGAAAGGAATGTCATGTACGCCCATATCACCCCCGGCGAGTTCGGCACCTTCGACCTCGCCATCGGCCGTGAAGTCCCCGGCAACCCGTCCCACGGGGCGGCCGCACACGTCGGCTCGTTCTCCACGGTCGAAGAGGCGGCCTATCAGGCCGTCCGCCGGGGCGTGCCCCCGGGCCGGATCGCGGTGGAGGTAGTCCTCGCCGCCCCCTCCGTCTCCGCCCAGCCGGTGGAGTTCCGGCCTCAGAGCCGGACGGGCCGCACCCTGCGGCTCCCGTGCCGGTCCTCCGGTGCGTGGCTCACGTTCCAAGAGCAGGGCGGGATATGGTGGACCTGCTTCGCAGGCACCCACCAGTGGGTTCCATTCTCCACCTCAGGAAGGACGGCGGGCCGGAGCCTTCGCGCCATGCGGCGTCGGCTTTCGCGGGAGCAGATCCCCGCCGTCTGCTCGTAGTGATTCCCAAGCCCTGGTTTTCCGGGGCTTCCTTGTCTCCCCCTATCGCTGGGGGACTGATGATGGGGCAGCAACCCCGAAACAAGGATAACATGATCATCGAAGTTCGACCCTGCCAACCCTCCCTTGGGTACCAGCGCCAGAGCTGGCCCATGACCAAGCACCATGTGGTGCGTGTCGTCCGGCGGGAGGTCCGCCTCATCGTCGGGCATGATGAAAGCCCCCGGATCTCCGGGATGGTCGCCCTCATCCTCGCCGCCTTCCTCCTCCCATGAACACGTTCCTCACTGAAGACCGCGCAGTGCGGGCTCTCGTCGACGCGACGGGGTGCCAAGTCCCAAAGGGACGCATCACCGTCCGGGAGTTTGCTCCCGTCACCCCCCACTCCTACTGGTCCGGGGGCACAAAGGATATCTGGTACCTCGCCAACCTCGCCACTGGGCAGGTCTCCGTGCCTGCCCGGGACAGCGGCTTGTTCGCTGTCTCCACTCCGGAGATCACGTCCCTGCCGGAAGGGCTGGCATTGATTGAGGTAACCGTTGGCAACTTCCGGGCGGCGACGGTGTATGTCCGGCCGGAGAACCTCACCCCGCTCCTCCCCAAGGCGGAGGTCGAACTCACCCCGGACGAGTGGGTGGTTCTGGTCTGCACCGCCAGCCTGAAGTCGGCCTACCGGCGGGAGAATGCCGCCAAGGTGTGGGGCAGCTACGTCGTGACCGACAAGGTCAAGGCGCGGTGGGATGCCGCAGTGGCCGGGCTCCGGGACAAGGGGATGGTCGACTCCCGGGGATCGGCAACCATTGAAGGACACAACCGCCGGGGCAGGGCGGATGTGTGGAGCCTCCGCAAAACCGCATGATCTCACCGAGCCCTGGAATCGCAGGGCTCCCTTGTCTTCCCCTAACACTGGGGAACTGACGATGGCCCAGTAAGGCCGAAACAAGGAAGTAACACCATGCTCAAAGTCACCCGCCGCTACCGTGAGGTGGTCGTGAAGAAGGACTCGCTTGTCCTCTGCGACCACTCCGCATCCTACGGCACCGCCCCCTCGGCCGTGCTGGACAACCCCGCTCCCATCGCTGGGATGTGGCCCGCCATCTCCGGAACCCCGGAGTTCAAGGACGGACAGGAATCGTTCGTCGTCATCTTCCTCTCCACTCGCCGCCGGTACCTTGGCCATTCGGTAGTGGTCACCGGCCTGCTCGACCAGATCCCCCTCCACCCCCGCGAGGTGTTCCGGGGTGCCATCATGGCCAATGCCCACAGCATCGTCATGATGCACAACCACCCGTCCGGTGACCCTGCCCCCAGCGAGGCGGACATCCGGGTAACGCGGGATCTCTGCAAGGTGGGGCAGCTCCTCAAGATTGAGGTCCTCGACCATGTCATCGTCGGCCAGCCCAGCCCGGGGCATCGGGGCTGGGTTTCACTGCGGGAACTCGGTTACTTTCACTACTGATATGGACAACGACAACTGGAAGCGCGCTGGAGAGATGGCGCTCAACATCCTCGGCGGCATCGTCTTCGTGGCGGTGCTGATCTTCTTCCTCATGGTGCCATGATCACCTTCCGCCGCATCGTTCACTACGAGTCGCAGCCGGACCACCCGGCGCACTGCACCAACCTGTACTTGGGGATCGGCAGGTTCCACATCCTGGCCTACACCAAGCCGCACATGGGCGTCGACGTAGGGTGGAACTGCAAGTTCTGGCACACCAAATGGCACCTGAGGATCGCCACTGATGGTGTGAGGTGGACGTGGAATAAAACTTGGGACGAGGTCTGAAATCAGCTCCCGCCCATTCGCCACAAGCGGATGGGTGTGGGCTGGGTTCAAGCGCCATGTGGCGCATGATCGCCAGTGTTTCACACCACAAGTAAGAAGTACGTATGCACAACTACGGAACAATCGTTACGTTTCGCTCGACTGGGTACCTGCCCGGCGGCGGATACTGCTACCGCGAGGTCAGGTCTTGGGTTCTCAAGGGCAACCGAGCGCACCAATCGGACAGCTACTCGCCGATGCCGGTCAACGGCGTCCCGATGCGGGCTCGCGACACTCTGCTGGCTCAGCTCATGGCCAGCAGCACCGGGATGGCGGCCCTGAGGAAAGATGCCAGCGGCGTCTACATGGGAAGCGTAGCCCTGCGACTGCGGGATCTGCGCGGGGCAGCCAAGACGGTCAAGCGTCCGATCCTATCGACGAAGGATCGGGCTCGCAATCTGCAAAGCCTGGTCGGCAGGCTCATCGGGGTGGAGGTGGAGTACTACCCGTACAGCGTCAGCTCCCTGCCAACTAGGCTGGCCGGTGGCC
>JBEIJP010000426.1:0-3512 GCA_040380245.1 Acidobacteriota bacterium
GCCGACTTCAACCAGGACGGATGGGGCGACCTCTACATCGCCAACGATGGCGCGGCCAACCATCTCTGGCTCAACCAGCGGAATGGAACCTTTCAGGAGGTCGGGCTGATGGCGGGCGCCGCCTATGCCGCGGATGGAATGGCGCGGGCGGGAATGGGCATCGCCGCCGAGGATTTCGACCGGGACGGCGATCACGACGTGCTGATCACCAACCTGACGCGCCAGGGGAGCACGCTCTACCGCAACCTCAGCGAGGGGGGCGACGCCCTCTTTGAGGACGCGACCATCGACGTGCGGTTGACGCAACCAACGTTTCTGTCGACCGGCTTCGGGGTGAGCTGGCTCGATTACGACCTCGATGGCTGGCTCGACCTCTTCATGGCCAATGGAGCGGTGACGCTGCTTCCCGCGCGGCGGGGAGAGGCCTACCCTTTTCACCAGCGCAACCTGCTGTTCCAACAGATCCGCCACAGTGGGCCAGCCTTCTTTGAGGAGGTGACGGGCAGTGCCGGACCCGCCCTGGCGCTCTCCGAGGTGAGCCGCGGAACGGCCGTTGGGGATCTCGACAACGATGGCGCGCCCGACCTGGTCGTCACCAACAACAACGGCCCCGTCCGGGTGCTGCTCAATCGACGACTGCGCAAAACGCCTCCGCCCGCCTGGGTGCGCGTCGAGCTGGAGGGACAGGGCGCGCTGGGGGGGAGTGTCGCGGTGATGGTGGAGGGAGAGCCGCCCCAGTGGCGACGCGCGCATACCGATGGCAGCTACCTCTCGGCCCACGATCCACGCCTTCTCTTCGGACTGGGTCAGGCGAAACAGCTCAACGGGATTGGGGTTCTCTGGCCGGACGGGACCCGCGAAGTCTGGCGCGGACTGGCGCCCCGCCAAGGGCACCGGCTGCGCAGAGGAACCGGAACCCTCTGGAAGTGAGCGGGGCGACACTCCCCCCACACCCATTCTGGCTGACCGATCCCGCTGCGCTTCCCGCGACGGGGCCCCCGTGCTATGCTGCGAGCCGATCTGGCCTGATCCAACTTGTTCCGGAGCCTGGCAAGGCTCCGTTCCCCACAGCAGACGAACCCGGGTTGGGCCGCTGGCGAACTCTGAAACTCTGAAACTCTGAAACTCTGATTAGACGAAACAAAACAGATGAGGATGACACTAAAGAGAAGCAGGACGGCTGGGCTGTTGGCCTGGCTGTGTGGATGGGCTCTCGGCGGAGGAGCCATCGGGGCGCCCATCTTTGGGGCAGGACAGAGCGAGGCGACGCGGTATCTGCAGACCAGCGCCCAGCAGATGACTGCCGAGGAGTTTGCTCGACAGACCAGGGGCGCGGTCCAGCTCCACCGGAGCCCTGCCGATGGCGAGTATCGGGTCTCTGGAAACGGGGTGATCCGTCAAAAGGGCGCGGCAGAGCCAGAATGGATCCCGGCGAGGGGGGTCCTTCCCGTCTCCCCGGTGCAGATTGTGCTGCGCATGGGTCCATCGACCGTCTGGCTGGGGACCTCACGGGGACTGATCCGCTACAGCACAGCGGCCGGCACGACGCCGATCCGCTACCTGGCGGGCCGGCGGTGGTTGCCGGACGATCGGGTGACGGGACTCGCTGTCGAACGTTGGGATCCGGCGAGTGGAGAGTATACGCTCTGGGTCGAGACGCCCACCGGGTTCAGTCGCATCGAGGAGCGGCGCATGACGCTGAGCGAGAAGGCGCGCCACTTTGAGGCGCGTCTACGCGCACGCCACGTCCGCCACGGGCTGACGGCGGATTCCCGGCTGACCCGCCCCGGCGACCTGACCAGCAACCAGATGGTCTCGTCGGACAACGATGGACTCTGGACGGCGATGTATGTCGCGGCGGAGGCCTACCGTTACCGCGTCACGCGCGACCCGGAAGCGCTGGCCGCCGCTCGACAAGGGATGCAGGCGCTGCTGCGCCTCGAAGAGATCTCCGGGATTCCCGGCTTCCCCGCCCGTTCGTTTATCCGCAAAGGGGTCGATCTCCAACCATCCGACGGGGAGTGGCACGACACGCCGGATGGGGTCTGGCGCTGGAAAGCGGATACCAGCTCCGATGAGATCGTCGGCCATTACTACATCTATGCGATCTATTCCGATCTCGTCGCGGATGATCTCGAAAAGGAGCGGATCCGGCAGACGGTGACCCGCGTCACCGATCATATCCTCAACAACAATTATCAGTTGATCGATGTCGACGGGAAGCGGACGCTCTGGGGATGGTGGGGACCACAGACCATCTGGGAGGACGCGACGGAGACCGGACTGCGGGCGCTCCACATCCTGTCCCACCTGCGGGTCGCCATTCATCTGACGGGTAACCCGCGATATCAGGCCGCCTACGACGACCTGATTCGGACTCATCGCTATCACCTGTTGACGCGAAACCAGAAGATCAACTATCCCGGGTATATCAACCACTCGGACGATGAGCTGGCCTTCCTCTCCTACTACCCGCTCCTCCGGTACGAGAGCGACGAGGCGCTGCGCAAAGTCTATCTCGACAGCCTGGAACGGGCGTGGCAGGTCGAGCGACCCGAGCGCAATCCGCTCTGGAACTTCATCTACGCGGTCGGGCGACGCACGTCCGATTTCGATCGCGAGGAGTCGCTGCGGACGCTCCGCGAGATCCCGATGGAGCTCGTCGAATGGAACGTCGCCAATTCCCACCGGGCAGATATCGTGCGGGATCTCCTGGCCGATCGGTTTGGACGGGCGCAATCCCTGCACGTCCTGCCCTACGATGAGTTGCCGATGACGAAGTGGAACGGGAACCCCTACCGGCTCGATGGCGGGGCGGCCGGGCAGCGCGAAGATGACGGAGCCTACTTTCTGCTTCCCTACTGGATGGGGCGCTTCTACCAGTTGATCGGCGAGTAACCAGAGGAGGCGGCAGTGGCAGGCGACGGGCAGCTGCATCGACATCTCGGGGGGTGGGGAGCCACCGCCTTTGTCATCACCAACATGATCGGGACTGGAATCTTCACCGTCCCGGCCTTCGTGCGAGCCTCGACCGGCAGTGGGTGGGCAGCATTGGGGATCTGGGCGCTTGGCGGTGGACTGGCCCTCTGTGGAGCGCTCTGCTACGCAGAGTTGTCGACGCGCATGCCCGAGGCGGGGGGAGAGTACCATTATCTGACGCGCCTCTTCGGTTCGGTCTGGGGATTCGTCAGCGGGTGGATCTCTTTCTTTGTCGGCTTTTCCGCGGCGATTGCCGCGTCGTCGCTGGCGGCAACGGCCTATGCGTCCTCGCTCTTTGGGTGGGATGGGAAGAGGCCGTTGGTGGAGGCGCTGGGAATCTCGCAAAGCGCGGGGCTTGCGGCGTTGTTGATCGTGGCGCTCGCGGCCTTCCACACATTTGGCGTGAGACCGAGCGGGCGGCTACAGACGATTCTGGCGGGAACCGTCGTGGGAGCGATCCTCCTCCTGCTGGGTATCGGATTTCTGACCGGGAAGGGGTCGTGGGAAGGCGCGATGGCGGGAACCCCACCGAC
>JBEIJP010000427.1:0-3510 GCA_040380245.1 Acidobacteriota bacterium
GCTCGATCGTTGTTCCAGTTGATCAACTTTTCTACGAGGTCGATGGCTGGCTGCTTGAGCAGTATTTATATTTCCATTTAATCTTAAATCTCTCCAATTTCTCACAGTGATGTTCGAACGATTATTGGCCCACTGAGTTGCCCGGGCAGGGACTGGCAGTTGAAAAAGCTGGGTCTCCTGGGACGTTGACGAGCCGATCGAGAGGTGACCGTTATGCCCGCAGTCAAATACGACGCGATCGTCGTTGGGTCCGGAGCCGGAGGGGCGACGGCGGCCCACGTGCTGACGGGTCATGGATTGAACGTCCTGCTGCTCGAAGCCGGCCGGATGCTCGATCCGACAACCGATTTCCACACCCATACATGGCCGTACGAGCTGAAGTTCCGCGGGCGTGGCCGGCCGGGTGAGTACGATGGCCTTTGGAAGATCAACGAGTACACCGCGCACCTCTACACCAATCCACGTCAGGAGACCTACCGCTCAGATCCGGAATTCCATTGGACGCGACTGCGTGCGGTGGGAGGGCGGACCAACACCTGGGGACGGGCCTGTTTTCGCCATGGGCCGCTGGACTTTCAGACGAAGTCGACGCAGGGCTTCGGCGAGGACTGGCCGTTGAGCTATGCGGATCTCGCGCCCTACTACGACCGGGTCGAGCGGCTGGTGGGGGTCTGCGGGGCCCGGGACAGCTATGCCAACATGCCCGACGGGCTCTATGCCGGTCCGCCGCACCACCCGCGCTGCAACGAGGTCTGGATGAGGGAGCGCCTGGCAGGGATCGGCGTGCCGGTCCTGGCGGAGCGGACGGCAGTGTTGAGCGTCAACTACGATGGGCGGGCGCGCTGCCACTACTGCGGGGCGTGTGGACACGGGTGCGACACAAGGTCGCGGTTCTCCAGCCTGGACGTGATCATTCCCAGGCTGCAGGCGCGGAAGAACTTCACGCTGCGGACGCACGCGGTGGCGCATCAGGTGCTGGTCGACGGGAACGGGCGCGCGCGGGGAGTCTCCTTCTTCGACGCGCGGACCAAACGCCACTACGAGGTGGCGGCCCGGGCAGTGGTGCTCGCGGCGAGCACGGTCGAGTCGGGACGGATCATGCTCAACTCGGTCTCGCGCTTTCATCCACGGGGGATCGGCAATTCCTCGGGGTTGATTGGCCATTACCTGATGGACAGCACCAAGTCGGGTTCGATGGCCGGGATCATTCCTCAGTGGAGAAATCGGCCTCGCGAGAACGAGGATGGCGCGGGCGGCAGTCACGTCACGATCCCGCGGTTCAACTACAACCGGCGGAACGATTACCATGGGGGCTACTTTCTGCTGGTCGGGAACGGCTTTGGGCGCAGCCCTGGTCGGGCGGGAGCTGGTTTTGGCCAGGGGTTGAAGGAGCAGCTGAGCGCCGATTACGGGAGCGTCGTGACGCTGCGCGGCTATGGCGAGCGACTGCCCGATTACAATAACTACTTCGAGATCGACCCGGACCAGCGCGACGAGTATGGCATACCGAAGGTCCGCTTTCACGCTGGCGAGACGGAGAACGACCGGAAGATGGCCGTCGATATGTACGGGTGGATGGAGCAGATCCTGCGGAGGATGGGGGCGGAGATCCTGCCCTATCGACAGTACATCGAGCCGATGGGGGACGCGACCCACGAGTGCGGATCGGCGCGGATGGGGAAGGATCCGGCGACGAGCGTGCTGACTCCCTACAACCAGTCGCACGAGGTGAAGAACCTCTTCGTGACCGACGCGAGCTGTTTCGTCTCTCTCCCGGGAACGCACGGGATCACGACCTGGATCATGGCGCTGGCGTGGCGCGCGATGGACTATCTGGCGGAGCAGATGCGGGTCGGGGAGATCTGACGGCGTCCGGGGCGAAGTGGTCGCCGAATCTCTCGACCATCCTTCTGGAGGAGGGGGGTCGTGCCGGGGGACATCTCTTGTCGGAGGGGATCCGCGGGAGTATCATCGACTGGTGAGCTTGAGCGATGGGTTATTCAGCCAGAGGACAGACCGATGAGCACGGGAATCTCCGACACCTCATCTGACGCGGAACGGGTTCAGATCGAGCTCTTTCGCCGGGCGTCCGCTGGTCGGAAAGTCGCGCTGGTCCGGTCCCTCAGCACCACGACGATCGAGCTCTCTCGCCGGAACCAAAGCCCACGGTCGATCACCGTCGCGCTCGGGGTGCCGCTGCCGCCTCCCACATCATTTCCTACAGGAGAGATCGGCGTGAAGTCTCCGCCTGACCTGATCTCGGCGTTGATCCCGGTGACGGACCTCTTCGAATCCTGGGGGGTCGACTACTTCATTGGAGGGTCGATCGCCAGCTCAGCGCACGGAATCCCCCGCGCGACGACCGATATCGACCTGGTCGCGGCCCTCTCCGAGGATCTGGTCAAGCCTCTCGGGGAGAAGCTCCGCGAGGGCTACTACATCGAGGAGGCCGCCGTTCGCCGGGCAGTCGCCAACCGTGGATCGTTCAACCTGATCCACCTGGCGACGATGCTCAAACTGGACATCTTCATTCGCGGAAGTGGGGAGTATGAGGTCGAGGAAGCGCGGCGGGCAGCCCCTATTCCCTTCGATGACGCTCCGGAGGGGCGCCAGTTCCCGGTCGCTTCGGCTGAAGACATGATTATTGTCAAGCTCGACTGGTTTCGGCGCGGCGGCGAGGTCTCCGATAGGCAGTGGAGCGACATCATGGGCCTGATCAAGGTGCGCGCGGAGACGCTTGACTGGGACTACCTCCGGCGCTGGACTGGCAGGAAGAGGACTGACGATCTGCTGGCCCGGGCCGTGGCCGAGGCGGCCCCTCCCGCTGATCAGCCGGAAGAGCTGACGTGACGAGCGCTCGCCCCTCATCAACCGGGAATCCAGATCTTCTTCGCGGGGACAATCTCGGCTCCACTCGGCAGTCGCAGCGGAGTGCGCGACTTGGTGAAGAAGGTGAGCCCTTTGTATGAGGTCAGGTACTGGTAGTTGACCGAAAAGACCCCGCCTTCCGCGTAGACCACCAGGGGGTCACGGCTCTTATTGAGGATGGCGGCGAAGCCTTCAGGTTCGATTTGCACGATCGCCCCCGAGGCCTTGATGGCATTGGCAAGGGCGGCGGCGTGATGTGCTGCCGCGGCGCCCGTTATCGCTGCATTGGACAAGAGATACCTCCTTCGATGATCCGAACAATCAAGCGCGATCCCCGACGAGAGCGAGCCTGGCCCGCTTCGAGAGACCGCCCTACCCTTCCCGGGGCAGACTGGCATAGGCGGCCAGGCCAACGACGAGGCAGACCAGCGCGATCAGATCGGCCGTGAAGACCCGGCCAAGCTGCGCGTTGTACCCACCGACCGACCGCGCGAGGTAGAGAAACGAGACGACGCTGACCAGCCCAGCGACGAAGGCCGCCAGTTGGTAGACCGGTCGAAACGCGGCATAGAGCAGGAACAGTCCGAGCAGTCCGAAGAGAACTGCCCGGTGGCGCATGAGGATGGCCAGGTTCGGCTCACC
>JBEIJP010000428.1:0-3495 GCA_040380245.1 Acidobacteriota bacterium
CTGGAACCGTTTCCATCCGAAGGTGGTCGGGGCTGCCTAACTCACGCAGGACGATCGCATTCATCTCGGTTCTCCTCTCAAAACGCTACGGTCTCGGTACGGCCCAACCGGTATGGCCCTCTCGACGGCGGGCGGAGCCGGACGGTTGCCGGAGGGGTCTGGGCCCGGGTGGTTCGTGGTCATCTGGCCAGCTCCTCGACCAGATCGTAGAGAAAACGCACTCCCCCCAGAAAAGCCTGCTGACCAATCCGCTCGTCATTGCCGTGGTAGCCCTGCCCCAACTGCTGAATCGGAGCGAGGAAGGGGGAGAATCCGTAGCTCTCAATCCCCAGTTCACGAAAGTAGTGGCTGTCGGTGAAGCCGGCGACAACCGGGAAGGTGAGGATGGCTCCCGGGAAGCGACGCTCGACAAACGACTGCATGGTGCGGACCAGACTGGAGTCGATGGGGGAGGCGTTGCCTTCAAAGGCGAGCAGCGGCTCGAGCGTAATCCCCGGATCGGCGATCACTCTCTTCAACTCGGCGATCCAGCGGTCGAGTCGCTCGCCGGGGACGAGCCGGGTATCGATCGAGGCGCTCGCTTGAGCGGGGATGACATTGACCTTGTTGCCCGCCTCGAGGATCGTGATCGAGATGGTGTTGCGCAGCAGAACCTGGGCCTGGGCGTCGGAACTGAGCAGGCGAAGGAAGTCCGGGTCCTTCAGCGACGCTTCAAGGGAGAGGTAGCGCGCGCCGACGGATCGCTCCATGAGCGGGGCAAACGAGCGAAAGGACTGCGCGACCACGGGAGCGACCTGATAGCCCGGCTGATATTCCTGCAATCGATGCAGGGCGCGCAGCAGGCGATTGACCGATGACTGCGGCCGGGGAACGGACCCGTGGCCGGGCTCACCCACCGCGGTCAGCCGGAACCAGGCCGGCGTCTTCTCGGCGGGAGAGATGCCGACCGACAAGACACGGCCACTCGAGTCGACGTAGTTGCTCCCTCCCTCGTTGAGCAGGAACTCTGCATCGCGGAGCAGTTCCGGGTGGGTCCTGGCAAACCAGCCGGCCCCGAGCTTCCCCCCGGACTCCTCGTCGGCCGTTCCGAGAAAGATGACGTCGCGTCGCAGTTGAACGCCGGCTCGCCGGAGCGTCAGCAGCGTCATGAACTGGGCCATCCCGAGCGACTTCATATCCAGCGCGCCGCGACCATAGATGAATCCCCCCTCGATGCGTCCGGCGAAGGCGGGAACCGTCCAGAACTCCGGACTGTGGGGAACGACGTCAAGGTGGTTGAGAAGGACGATCGGACGCTGACGCCCATTGCCACGGAGGCGGGCCCAGATCGTCCCCCTGCCTGGCGCCGGCTCAAAGATCTGGTATTCGATCCCCTCCCGCCGGCAGATTTCGCCAAAGAAACGGGCGGCGGCGATCTCGTTTCCGGGCGGGTTGGTCGTATCGATCCGCAGATAGGCGAGAAAGAGGTCGAGCGCCTCGGCCTCGACCCTGGCCCAGTCGATCTCGCGAGGCGCTCCCTTCCTGCCTCGTCCCGGTCTTGACCGTTTCCCGCCCCGGGAGCGAGGAGCAGCAGGCAGAGGCCGAGAAGCGCCGATCGCCAGATGCCCCGCCGCCGCCATCGCTGGCGAAGAAAAGATGAAGGTGAGGGAAAGAGGGAAGATTCCATCGCGGTGACCTCAATCGATGATCGGCTCGGTTCCGCTGGGGTAGATGTCAGGCGGGAGATCCGCTCCGAAGAAGGCGGCGACATCCTCGATCCGGCGGGTAATTCGACAGGGTGGCAGGCTCTGCAGAAAGGTCTGCCCATAGGACTTGGTGACCAGGCGCGGATCGAGAATCGAGAGGACTCCCCGATCCGTGGCGCTGCGGATGAGGCGCCCGACCCCTTGTTTGAGCGAAATGACCGCCGAGGGAACAGAGTACTCGGCAAAGCTGCTGCGGCCCTGCTGGTCGAGATGGCGCTGTCGGGCGGCGACCACCGGATCGGACGGCACAGCGAAGGGGAGTTTATCGATGATGACGCAGGAGAGCGCCTCCCCCCGGACATCGATCCCCTGCCAGAAACTGGCGGTTCCAAAGAGGACCGCGTGGGGGGTCGTTCGGAACCGCTCGAGCAGCCCGGCGTTCGAGCCATCCCCCTGCATCAGAATCGGAAACCGGATCTGCTCCTCGACCCGACGGCGCAGGTTGACCATCTGCGCGTGGCTGGTGCAGAGCACGAAGGCCCGCCCGCTCGAAGCTTCGAGGATCGAGACGATCTGGGCGACCGCGGCCTCGACAAAGGACGGCTCCCGCGGGTCCGGCATCCGCGATGGCAGGTAGAGCAAGGCTTGTGACTGGTAGTCATAGCCCGACGCGGCAACCATCTCGACGGCGTGCTCGATGCCGAGCCGGGACCGGATAAAATCGAAGGAGCCCGCCGTGGTCAGGGTGGCCGAGGTCAGAATGACCGTCTCTGTTTCGCGGAAGAGCCGCTCCGACAGGATCCCGGAACCGTCGATCGGCATGGCCTGCAGGAGAATGGACCGTCCACGCCGCTCGCACCAGCGGACGAAGGTGTCCGCTTCCGCCTCTCCGAGAAGGATGAAGTCGAGGTCGAATCGGAGTTGTTCCGCCCGCCGGATCATCGCTTCGAGCTCGGTCGGAGGGTTGCGAACGACCTGGAGCGCGGCGATCAATCGATCGAGCGCTTTGCGGAAGGCGACGACCCGCTCCCCGGCGGCGGTTGGCTGAACCGGCTGTCCGGGCTTCGATTGAAAGAACATCTGGCGATGCAGAACGGTCTTTCCTTCCCCGTCTCCCCACCGCCCCCCGCCGGCAAACTGGAGCCAGAACTGATCCGCCAACGCCATCGTCCGGGTCGCGGCCCGGCCCACCTCGCGGGCTGCGTCGTAATCCGAGAGGGGGAGGCGATTGATATCGCCGATCAGGTCGCTCACCTGATAGGTCGAGACGGTCGCCCCAAAATACTGCATGGCGACATCTTCGATCTGGTGAGCCTCGTCGAAGATGACCGCGTCATAGTCGGGGAGGACCTGCCCCCACTCCTTGCCGCGCAACGCCAGATCGGCGAAGAAGAGGTGGTGGTTGACGATGATGATCTCTGACTCGAGCGCACGCTGCCGGGCCCGGGTGATGAAGCAGGCCTCGTAATGATCGCATTTCGAGCCGGTGCAGATCTCGGAGCGGGCGTCGATGTGGCGCCACCAGGGGAGGTTGGCCGGAAGGTCGGACAACTCGGCCCGGTCCCCGGTCGTCGTCTCGCCCGCCCAGCGGCTAACCGCCGTGAAGTGATCGATCTGGTCGAGCCCTTCGAGAAGCGGCGACTCCTCGGACTTGCGAAACCGGTCAAGACAGAGATAGTTCGATCGCCCTTTGAGATAGGTCGCCCGGAACGGGCGGGGCAGGACGGACTCCAGAAAAGGCAGGTCTTTGTAGTAGAGCTGCTCCTGCAGGCTCTTGGTTCCGGTGGAGACGATGACACGCCGTCCGGTC
>JBEIJP010000429.1:0-3492 GCA_040380245.1 Acidobacteriota bacterium
CGGGGGTAATGGCGAAGATGGTCGGGGGAGCTGGGCGGCTGGTCGGACGGAAGCGCCGTCCGTCCCTCTTCTGAAGCGGAGGGGGCCAGGAATGAAGTGGGCGGCGACGCGAACCTGGCTCGACGAGGAACTGGCAACGGCCATCGCCGAGGGGATGTCGCGGGTGATTGCCGCCGAGGGACGCGTCATCGGACTATTCGACGGCTCCCCGCTCCTGGCTGGCGTGTATCAGTGTCTCGCAGATTGGCCGCTCAATTGGACCCGGGTCATTGGAATCCAGCTGCGGGAGAGATGTGGGCCGGAGGGGAAGGCTCAACGATTGTTGATCGATCGGCTGGTCAGCCGAGTCCCGATGGCCGAATTTCATAGTCTTCGTGGGGCAGCGCCAAACCTCGCGGCGGTATGTGCCAACTACGCGGATCTGTTGCGACGTCGGCCGCCGGACCTTGCGCTGGTAGCGTTGGAGGAGGGTGGCTATCCGATTCTTCTTCAGAATGTCAGCGGCCATCCCAAAGAGACCGGACCGGTCTGCCACCAGCCTCCCTGGATCGGGCTGAGCTTCGAAACGCTCCGTGACCTTCCCCAATGTCTCCTTGCCGGTTCCAGGCGGGAGATCGAATCGCTTCCCCCATTTGGAGAGACGGTGTCGACGTATGTGCTGGTCTGACCTGTCGCCTCAAGGCTCCTGGATCACGGCCGTGCCGCGATAGAGCTCTCGCAGAACGGCGGGGGCGCCGCCCAGTCGGGTTCGTTCAAGTCTGGGGAGGAGGAACCCCGCTTCGAGAAGAAGGTGATCGATGGGGCGATTGAGGTGACATCCCACTCCGATCCGATTCTGCAGCGGGTTGAGTCGGTCCTGCCAGCGGGCGACAACGGCCGAATCGCTGCGTCCGTGCTCGAGAAAGAGGAGCCTCCCCTGCGGACGGAGAACGCGCCGCATCTCGGCGAGAGCGGCGTGGACGTCAGGGATGGTACAGAGTGTGAAGGTGGTGACGACGGTGTCGAAGTGGTTGTCGTCGAAGGGGAGTCGGTCCTGGGCGTCGAGTCGCCACTGACGGACGGGAAAAGGAGCGGACTCGATCCGCCGGGCGACACGTTCGGGCAGCATCTCTTCCGGGTCGAGAACGGTCAGCCGAGTTACCGATTTGGGATAGAACGGGAGGTTGAGCCCCGTCCCGAAACCGATCTCCAGAGTCTCTCCCCGGGCTGACGCGAGGGTCAGCCGACGCTCCCCACCCACCTCCCGGGTGCCCAGCAACCGATCCAACAGTCGCGGAAAGAACCATCGAGCGTACCAGCCCATTCCCATTCCCTCCCCTTTTTCCGCCACTGACCAATTGGTAGGCCGTTTGTGGCAATTTCGCAAAGATATTGTAGGATAGGACATAAGGCGATCAGAAGGGGAATTGTCGCCATCAATTGACGGAAGAGCCAGAATCGAACCGCCCGAGCGGTCGAATGGCGGCCCACTCGAGAGGCCTGCGAAAAATCAAAGACTGAGCGCGTGATGTCCATCGATCAACAAAAGCAGCGCCGGGAGAAGAAGACAGGAAAGGACGGCAGCACCAGCCATGCGAGACGAACAGCAGATCGCCGTGATCATCGAGAAGGAGTTTGGGGCGAACGCCACCTATGTGGAGGATATGTTCCGCCAGTACCGTCAGCATCCAGGTTCGGTCGGGGAGGAGTGGGGGCGATACTTCAGTGGGCTCCTGGGGGGGAACGGGGGAGCACCAGCTGTCGCGGCGAGGGCTGAAGCTGGCGTCGCGGCGCCAGCCCAGCGTCAGTCCCAGATCGTACCAACAGGCGGGGGTGGCGAGGCGGCCGAGCCATTGGCGGAGCGGGTTGAGCGCGTGGCGATGCGTGGGCCAGCAGCTCGGATCGTCGAGAATATGGAGGCGAGTCTGGGGGTGCCGACCGCTACCTCGATCCGGCAGATCCAGATCAAGCTGCTCGATGAGAATCGGCGTTGGATCAACCGCTATCTCGAAGCGCAGGGGCGACCGAAGACGTCGTTTACGCATTTCATCGCCTGGGCGATGCTGAAAGCGATCGCCAGGTATCCACAGCTCAATGATGGTTATCAGGAGGTGGAGGGAGCCCCGACCCGCTTGCGTCGGGAGGATGTCCATCTGGGGGTCGCCGTCGATGTGCAGAAGAAGGATGGGAGTCGAACGCTGCTCGTCCCGAACCTGAAGGCTGCCAACCGGCTGCGATTTCGGGAGTTCCTTGACGCCTACCAGGATGTGGTGACGAGGGCACGGGATGGCAAACTCCAGGTGGCCGATTTTCAGGGAACGACGATCAGTCTGACCAATCCGGGAACCATCGGGACAACCGCCTCCAGCCCGCGTCTTATGGCTGGACAGGGATTGATCCTCGCGACGGGCGCCATCGAGTTCCCGCCCGAGTATGCGGCGATGACCGAGGCGGCCCTCTCCCAGCTCGGGATCGGCAAAGTGCTGACGATCACGAGCACCTACGATCACCGGATCATCCAGGGCGCCGAGTCAGGACTCTTTCTCGCCTACCTCCACGAGCTGCTGCTGGGGCGGCACGACTTCTACGATGATATCTTTGCCGATCTGGGTATTACCTACCGGCCGCTTCGCTGGTCGACGGACGTCAATCCGCTCTTTTCCGGAGTCGATCGGGAGCGGGAGCAGATTCAGAAGCAGGTCCGCCTCTTCGAGTGGATCAACGCCTATCGGGTGAGGGGACATCTGATCGCGGATACGGATCCACTCGGCATGATTCCGATGCACGCCCACCCCGAGCTTGAGATCGAGACCTACGGGCTCTCGATCTGGGATCTCGACCGGGTCTTCTTCACCAACGGATTGGGGGGGAAGGACTATGCCACGCTCCGTGAAATCTGGAGCATGCTCATTCGATTCTACTGTGGCAAAGTGGGGGTCGAGAGCCGTCACATTTCGAGCCAGGAGGAGAAGCGGTGGATTCGTGAGCAGATCGAGCAGGATCCGCCGCCCCTCTCGCGGGAGATCAAGCGGCAACTGCTGCAGAAGCTGGTTGCCGCCGAACAGTTCGAGAAGTTTCTGCACACCAAGTTTCTCGGACAGAAGCGGTTCTCCGTCGAAGGGGGGGAGTCGATCATCGCCGTGCTCGACCAGTTGATCGTCGGGGCGGCCGAGCGTGGAGTCGATGAGGTGGTGTTCGGGATGGCCCACCGTGGCCGGTTGACCGTTCTGGCCAACATCATTGGAAATTTCAGTGAGCGGATCTTCACGGCGTTCGAGGGCTCGGTGCACCCCAACTTCCCGGCGGACGAGGGGGACGTCAAGTACCACCAGGGAGCGACCGGGACGCGGGAGGTCGGGGAGCGGGAGGTCAGCCTTCGCTTGTCTCCCAATCCGAGCCACCTCGAGTTCGTCAATCCGGTGGTGGAGGGGATGGCGCGCGCCCGCCAGGACCAGCTCTCCTCCGGTGGGTCGGATCGGGGGCAGGCCCATGATCGGATCCTCTCGGTCCTGA
>JBEIJP010000430.1:0-3479 GCA_040380245.1 Acidobacteriota bacterium
AAACAATCTGGGGCGTTCCTCCACACCGCCGCGGGCTACCGTTGACATTACCCAGTGAGTTGCCCTGGGATGGTATGCGGTGTCCCGTTGGGACACCAGGAGCACCCAATCACTGGCACTCCAGCGCCGATCCCTTGGAGTCACGACTGGTCAGTCATGGCTGCTGTCCCTGACTTTGCAAAAGCCCTGGAGAAATGAAGTAGAATGGCCGGGCAAGGAGGCGGGGATGAACGACGTGAGGCGATGGTGCGGTGCGGTCGGCTGGCTGGCCCTGGGTCTGGTCTGCTGGGGGGGCGAAGGGAGAGCGGAGACGAAGGAGAAGTGGGAAGGGGGCCGGCCTCGCTACGAGGTGACGGTCGAGCTGGACTATCAGCGAGGGCGGTTTCGGGGCGAGGAGGTTCTCCGGTGGCGGAATGGGACGGGGGAGGCGGTCGAGAGCCTCTATTTTCACCTCTACCCGAATGTGGGAAGTGTGGGAGTGGGAGAGTCTGTTCTGCCGTTGCGCGTCGAGCGGGTGACGGCGCGGGGGCGGGACCTTCGCTACTCCTACAGGGCGCGCGGGGGCGGGCTGCGGGTCGACTTTGACGAGCGGATTGGGCCCGGCAGAGAGGTGGAGCTGGAGTTGGTGATTGTCGGGGAGCTCTACCGGACGCAGCGGGAGGAGTCGAGCCTGCTGGCCCATTTCCTGCAGGAGGTCGACGACGCCCTGGAGGAGGAGTCGGGGAAGCGGCCGGGGATGGATGCGCGGGACATCTATTTCGCGGGCGAGGACGCGCTGCTGCTCGGCCACTTCTTTCCGCTGCTGGCGCCACGGGCTCAGGCGCTCGACGAGGTCAAGTTTCCGCTGGGGGCCCATCGGGCGCTCTTCGTCGAAGTCGCCGATTATGACGTGACGATTGGAGTCGATCGGGGCGGAGTCCTGGTCGTGGGATCCGGCGAGGAGGTCGAGGTCCGGACCCGTGACGCCGGGAGTCGGCACCGGTTTCGGCTGCGAGGCGGCCGTGGGTTTGCCGTCGCGGTGGCGGCCCAGATGCGATCGATCGAGCAGCGGGTGGGCGGCCAGCGGACGGTCTCCCACTTCCGCGAAGGAGATCGCCGGCCCGGAGAGCGCGCGCTGACCATCGCCAGCCGGGCCCTCGCCATCTACGGCGAGTCGTTCGGGCTGCTTCCCGGGCCGCTTCCATGGACGACGGTGCAGGTGGTCGAGCTGCCGCTGACCGCCGGGTACAGCGTCGTCAGCTTCCCCGGGCTGATCGTGCTGGCCCAGGCCTACTATGTCGACGTCGAGGCGCCGGAGTCCTCACATTTACCCGGAGTGATCCGCGAGCAGGCCGACGTCATCCGCAGCTCCTTCGAGTTTCTGCTGGCGCAGTCGCTCGCGCGTCAGTGGTGGGGGGGAGTCGTCGGGAGCGACGTCGAGCGAAGCCCTTTTATCGGCGATGGGCTGGCGACCTTCTCCGCCTTCTTCTATCATCAAGCCGCCTACGGTCGACCGCTGGGCGAGGTGGTCCTGCAACGGCACATCCGGGGAATCTACCAGGCCTTTCGGATGCTCGGGGGGAGCGACCAGGAGGTGGAGCGGCCGCTCCGGGAATTTCGGAGCGCGCTCGAGTATGCGGCGATCGTCGAGGCCAAGGGGGCGCTCTTCTACGTCCAGCTCCGCCAGTTGCTGGGAGACGACCTCTTCTTTCGGTTTCTGAGAGGGTACTACGACGAGCACCGGCAGCGGGTCGCCTCGGTTGAGCAGTGGCGTCAACGGCTGCAGAGCGCGGGCGGGGACCCGCGGATGGTGCGACAGTTGCAGCAGCGTTGGTTGCGGGAGAAGCGGGGGGATGAGGAGATCGGGGCGCCGGATCTGACACTGGTTCCGGCGCCCGTCTCACGGATTCGATCGCTCGGCCGGCTCTTCCTGCGGATTGGGAAGACGGCGGCCCGCCCTTTCTGAGCGGGAGACGAGCGTGGGGATCTACCCTGGCGGCCAGCTGAGCGCTCGACCTGCCAGGAGGTGCAGGTGGAGGTGGTCGACCGACTGCCCGCCATCGCCGCCGGTATTGATGACGGTCCGGTAGCCCGCTTCGGCGCAGCCGAGCTGGTTGGCGATCTTCGGCGCGAGTCGCAGCAGGTGGCCGAGCAGGGGCTCATCGGCCTGCGTGGCATCGTTCAGCGAATCGGAATGCTCTTTGGGGATGATCAGCACGTGGGTCGGCGCCTGCGGCGCGATGTCGAAGAAGGCATACGCCAGGCGGTCTTCGTACACTTTGGTGGAAGGGATCTCGCCGGAGAGGATCCGGCAGAAGAGGCACGACATTTCGGACATCAACTCTCCTGTCAATGCTCCCGGGATCGGGAGCCGGGTGGATCGGGTAATGGATCAGGAACAGCAGACTATGACAATACAGACCGCCGGCATCGTACCACAAAGGGACGGACGCGCCAATTTTCGGCGCGAGGTTCTCCTCCTCTGGCTCTGCCTTCCGCTCCTCTTTCTCGCGGCGTGCACCGAAGCGGGCGAAGCGGAGCGCGCGACCTCTCCAACGAGCGGGTTGAGTGCCTCCTCTTCTTCCCCCACGTCCCCCGCTACCCCCGGCGAACAGATCCCGGCGCGCGCCGTGCGGTATGGGTACCGCGTCGTTCAGGTCTACCCGCACGACCCGGCGGCCTTCACCCAGGGGCTGCTCTATCACGATGGCTTTCTCTACGAGAGCACCGGGCTGCAGGGCCAGTCCTCGCTCCGCAAGGTCGAACTGGAGACGGGCCGGGTGCTGCAGCGCTTCGATGTCTCCGGGCAGTACTTCGCCGAGGGGCTCGCCCTCGTCGGTGACCGGCTCTACCAGCTGACGTGGCAATCACGCCTCGGCTTCGTCTACGACCTGCGCACTTTCGCCGTGCAGCGACTCTTCAACTACCGCGGGGAGGGCTGGGGATTGACGCACGATGGGGCGTCGCTCATCCTCAGCGACGGTACGAATCGATTGCGCTACTTCCACCCGGAGACGTTCGACCCACAGCGGGAGGTCGAGGTCTTCGACGGGCAGCGGCCCCTCACCCTGCTCAATGAGCTGGAGTATATCGACGGCGAGGTCTGGGCCAACATCTGGCAGAGCGAGCGCGTCGCGCGCATCAATCCCTCGACGGGCCAGGTTCTGGGGTGGATCGACCTCAGCGGACTGCTCTCCGCCGAGGACCGGCGTCGCCCCGTCGATGTCCTCAATGGGATCGCCTACGACCCGCAGGGCAGGCGACTCTTCGTCACCGGCAAGCTCTGGCCCAAGCTCTTCGAGATTGAATTGGTTCAGTCGCGCTCCGGGCCAACCCGCTGATCGTCCGCGACATCGTCCTGGGTGGGCGGGGAGGGCAGGGGGTGCGGCCGTAGCAAGGTCTCGAGATGCAGGAGGAGAACTCCGCCAAGGACGGCCCCGCAGCCGGCGAGCTGCCACCCGACCCGCGTCTCTCCCAGCCAACCCCACGCCACCGCGGCG
>JBEIJP010000431.1:0-3477 GCA_040380245.1 Acidobacteriota bacterium
CTTCAACGGCTCCATCAGCTGACGGTCGCCACTCACGAGGTCGAACGGCTCCTCGCGCCATTCTCGCCCCTGGTCCATTGGCAGCGCTATGGGGACATTCGCGGAATTGATCCCTCGATGTTGACGGCGCTCGGCGGGTTGATCGACACGCTTGGGACCAGAATCTGTCTGGTTCTGCCGGAGAAGTCATCCGCTCTCTCTCCCGAGCTGGCTGAACAGGTCTCCCTGCGCCTCCACGAGGTCAACCGCGCGATGCTTCGGTTGCCACAGCAGTCAGCGTTACGGGCGCGTTGGTGGCGCGCCCTCCGGCAGCTCATCGATCAACGGCACGCCGATCCACGAGTGGCGGGACGCGCCTTCGGACTACTGCTGACGGCGCGTCGATTGACCGGGCCTGAGGCTGAACGCTATCTCGCGCACGCTCTCTCCCGCCCGGGCGACCTCGCTCCGATCGGGGCCTGGCTCGAGGGGTTCCTGGTCGATAGCGGAGAGACCCTCGACTATCAGGAGGAAGCCGTAACCCTGCTCGACTGCTGGATGAGGGGGGTCGACGAGCCCTCTTTCCGCCGCCTTCTTCCCGTCCTTCGTCGCGCCTTCTCCGCTTTTCCCTGGCCCCTCCGTCAGCGGTTGGCGAGTTCACTGGCAGCTCCAGCCCGCTGGGCGGATCCATCCTCCGCGGCAGCCTCTTCATGGATCAAGCCGGCCCTGAAGTCAGACCCAGCCGCCCGTGGCGCACTCGTGCTTCCCTGGCTGCGTCGACTGCTCGATCCCACCGGAGGTGAATCTTGACCAGGCCACTGACCAACGGCCCAGCGGGCGACTCACCGAAGATGAATGTCACGGCGGACCGTCTCACGACTCGCTGGCAGCTGGTCCTCGGAGACCATCCCGGCACCATCCCTTCTTCCCGATCAGAATTCCCTGCCGGGGGAGAGACGGGGCCTCCCGACGAGTCCCTCGGTCTGTCACGGGCGCTCGATCTCCTCTATGGCCGCTCGGAGGAGACGCGGGCGGGGGGACGTCGGCTCTCCCTCCCGGTTCTCGCCGATTGGCTGAAGGACATTCGGCTCCATTTCCCACCCGAAGCGGTTCGCCTGCTGCAGCATGAGGCCCTCACCCGGCTCGATTGCCTCCCCCTGCTTCTCGAGCCGGAGATTCGGGATCGAATCTGGCCATCCGCCGAGCTGGCCGCCTCCCTGCTGGCACTCTCCCGCCGGCTTCCTGCCCGGACCCGCGAGGAGGCCCGGCGCGTCGTTCGTCAGATCGTTGATTCGCTCTCCGCTCAACTCTCGATCCCGCTGACCCTGGCGGTCGAGCAGGCCCAGCGGCAAGCCAGACCGCGCGCTCCACGAAGCGCCGCCGAGATCGACTGGCCCCGTACGATCCGTGCCAACCTTCGCCACTACCAGCCAGACCAACAGATCCTGCTCCCGGTTCGCCTCCACGGGCGATCCCGTCGACAGCCTGCCTGGCGCCAGGTCGTCGTCTGCCTCGATCAGAGCGCCTCGATGCTTCCTTCCACGGTCTATGCCGGGATCTACGCGTCCGTTCTGGCGCGACTTCCCGCGCTTTCAACTCATCTGGTCGCTTTCGATACCGAGGTGGTCGATCTCTCTTCCCGAACCGAGGACCCGCTCGTCCTCCTCTTCGGTCTTCAGCTCGGCGGCGGAACCGACCTGCAACGGGCCCTCGACTACTGCGATCAATTGATCACCTCGCCCGAGCAGGCGGTTCTGCTGCTCGTCAGTGACCTTCACCACGCTCCCCCCCCGGGCGCCTCCCTCGCCGCCGACCTCCATCAGCCCGTCCTCGCCAGCGCGGCTCGCCTTCGCTCTCGAGGGGTCACCGTACTCTCGCTTCTCGCCTTGGATGACCAGGGCACACCCAACTATAACCATGCCCTCGCCGAGTCCCTCGCCGACCTTGGAATCACGGTCCTGGCCGCTCCCCCGGATCGATTCCCCTCGCGTCTCGCCGCCGCCCTCAACCGCGTCCCGCCGGCTCCCTGAGGATACAACCCGCTGTGCTACTTGGACATTCCCCTTCAACTTGTTGTAGGATGAGAATCGTTATGACTTCACTCGTCACCGGACAATCGATCTCCTGACCGGCGAGGAGATCGACCGCACGTGCCCGTAAGCGTGATTGGACAACTGACACGGACCTGCAAAGCACCGATCCAGAGACTGACAATGGGCCTCAATCGCAAGGGAGTTTGCAGCGATGGTTCTTTCTCGAAAGGTCTTGCTCCTCAACTCGTCCTATGAACCGCTCAGTCTGGTCACCGCCACCAAAGCCGTGACCCTCATCTGGCGCCGAGTGGCGGAAACGCTCGAGGTCGATGCGGGCTATGTCCTTCGGTCCCCCCGCTATGTCTTCGAGGTTCCCTCCGTCGTTCGGTTGACCCAGTACATCGACGTCCGGGCTCGGCAGAACCGGGTCACCAATCGGTACCGCATCCTCGCCCGGGACCACTACCGCTGCCAGTACTGTGGTCGTCGCGGGACCGCCTTCGACCTCACTCTCGACCACATCCTCCCCAAGTCGCGTGGGGGGCGGACGGTCGCCGAGAACCTGGTCACCTCCTGTCGGGAATGCAACAACCGCAAGAGCGACCGGACACCGCAGGAAGCGCGTATGCCGCTCCTTACCAACCCCAGCGCGCTCTACTATGGACTCGAACGGGCGGAACTGCGCCAGGCCTCGGTCCACCGGCCAGAGTGGCGCAAGTATCTCTTTCTGGAAGATTCGGAGGAAGAGACGCTTGTTGTTCGGTCCTGATGTTGCTCGGGGGGAAGAGTCTCTTGACAAGAAGTTGAATGCGGTGCTATCTTCCGGTTTTACAGGCTCGTAGCTCAGGGGTAGAGCACTACCTTGACACGGTAGGGGTCAGCGGTTCAAATCCGCTCGAGCCTATTTGGTTTCTGTACGTCGGTTGAATGAGAGTACCGACCAGATCAGTCTGAATGCTGATCCGGCCCCGACGGGTCCTGTCTAACGACCTCAGAAACCTTTCGCCCAGTTGCCCCGGCGTTCAATTGACAGCTCACTTATTGGCAATGAACGTTTGTGGTTTCTGTGCCTGGCTCACGCCAAATGTTTCGACGTCAGCTCCTGAAGAGTTGCCGACTGTCCATAAGGGAAGTACCTTTCACAAGTTTAGTGAATGGACAGTGGCGGAGGAGGTCCGAGTGCCCAACTCGCGATCTTTCTGGAATCGTTCCCCTCTGCTGGTGACCGCTGACGTAGGATCTTACCAAACTGTACTGGATCTGTTCCTGGCAATGGTCAATCTCTTTGGTCCATTTCTGCTGGTCAGTTCCACTTACTGATCAGTGAATAACGATATATCGGCGGGATCTTCGCCGCTTTCGCCTTGAAGGTGACATGCGTTGAGCCTGACTTCACTCCGTCGGCTGGAAATCTCCCTTCCCACTTGTCAACGATTTGGTGGAGGATGGGTGGTCATTGGGTTTC
>JBEIJP010000432.1:0-3473 GCA_040380245.1 Acidobacteriota bacterium
GATCGAACTGCTCATTGGACAGATGCCCCTCCTGGGTGGCGCGGCGTGCGCGAACCAATTACCCCCCTGTAAGCCGCCACGCTATTCTGGTTTACCGAAGCCGGTGTGGGCGGGACTTGGGGGTGGGTAGACCAGCCGATGGCCACCGGCTTCTTGCCTGAAACTGGATTCACAAAACCGAGGAGATGAAATTTGCATCAAATGGCGGACCAGGGTCGGTTTCGGCGAGATCCTTTTTTCGTCCCTTGGGTCCTTGATCTGCCAGGTTTACGACACGAAATGCGTTTTGCCTCTCCAGAGCGGCGAAATACTCGACGAGACGGGCTGGATCATGGCCGATTTCTGCCGACATTTCGTGTCGGACACGGCGAATTTCATCGAGGATCGGTGGGGTTGTCATGAGTTCCAATTTTCTCCGAGAAGCTCCATTGGTGTAACCAGCTCAGGTACATACAAGCCGAGAATACCATTGAGACGTCGAATGTGACCAAATTTTTTCGCATTTGCCAAATGTTGACAATTCCACGTGACGAGAAAATCACAACGATGGTAGGACGCAAGAGCCAAATGGAGGGCATCGCCAACCGGATCTTTAGGCATCAGTTTGTGTTTGACGTAGGCATCAACGATTTCGGCTACCTCAGGGCCGATCGACAATAGCTCCAAGTCGTCGAGGAGCTGTATCGCTTCTTGTCGACCAGGGAAGTCGCCACTCGCGAGCTCTAACAAGACAGCGTTGCTACTCACGATGCGTTCGGTCTTGACCGCTATATCGAACCACCTGCGTGTCCATTCCCTCCTCGCAATCATAACTGGCTCTGGTCGAACCTCGTGATAGAAGCTGGGGATTGTTGTCTCGATGTAGTAGATGGCCATCAAATACTCTCAGGACGGAGGCGGTAAGAATTCATGTGGCGCGGCGTGCGCGAAGCAATCATCCCCCTGGAAGCCGCCACGCGATTCTGGTTGAACGAAGCCGGAGCAAACGGGACTTGGGGGGATAGACCAGCCGATGGTCACCGGCTTCTTTCCCGAAAATTGACCATCGTCGCGAATCAGACAGCGGGATTATCCGCGAAATTGGTTCCGATTCCAATCCCCGACTGAGTTCGACCTGACGGGTAATCCCCTGCTCCTGCGGGCCTTCAGCACTCCTCGATGAGGGATTGGCCGGCGGAATAATCCCCCGAGGTCGACTGCCACGCTTCGTGGAGCCGCAAGCGGGCGTCGAGCGACAGACGCTGGTCAGCAGTTCGGGGCTGGCGTACGTGGCATTAGTCCCTGTTTCAGCCCTGGCGAAGGGAGAGGGCTCGGGCGGCTTCGAGGTTGCGGAGGTCATCTCCGGGGTTATCCTGCGGGGTTTCGAGAATGAAGGGGAGGTGGGAGAGGGACGGGTGGCCGATGACGCGGGCCAATCCCTCGAGTCCAATCTCGCCCTCACCGAGGTGCCAGTGGCGATCGACGAAGGAGCGGAAGGCGGCGCGAGAGTCGTTGAAGTGGACGGCGTGCACGCGGGAGAAGCCGACCGTCTCGTCGAGAAGGCGGAAGGCCCGCTCGGCAGCCTCAGCGTCGCGCCAGTCGTAGCCGGCGGCGAAGGAGTGGGCCGTGTCGAGGCACATGCCCATCGGCAGAGAGGGGCAGAGCGCGAGAAGGTCGCGGATCTGCTCGAAGGTGCGTCCGATCTGTTCGCCCTGACCGGCGGTGTTCTCGAGCAGGATGGTCAGAGGAGCGGCGTGGAGCCGATCTTCGAGGCCGCGGGCGGCGGCGTGGAGGGCCGAGGCGCAGGCGGTCATCGCCGCTTCGGGGCTGGCGCCGCGGGCGCTCCCCGGGTGGAGGACGAGGTAGTCGGCGCCGAGGAGGAGGCAGCGTTCGAGCTCATCGCGAAAAGCGGTGATCGACTTGTCGCGAACCTCCGGAGCGGTCGCCGCGAGGTTGATGAGGTAGCACGAATGGACGACGCAAGGGTCGAGCTGGGCCGCGGCGCGCTCCTCGCGAAAGCGGGCCACTTCGGCGGCTTCGAGGGGGCGCGCCGTCCAGCCCCGGGGATTGCGCGAGAAGATCTGCCAGGTTTGACAGCCCTTCTCGGCTGCGCGTTGGACGGAGCGGTCGAGGCCCCCGCCGATCCCGGTGTGGAGGCCGATCCTGGGGCGTGTCTGGAGTGTCTGGAGTGCCCGGAGTGCCCGGAGTGCCCGGAGTGATGGACTGGGTTTGGTCAAGAGAGTCCTCCCGTCAGCGTGCTTCACGGGACCAGCGCAGGGTGAACTGGTAGCGCCCGGCGCCCCCGCGCTGACGGTCGTCGAGTCGGACAATCGTCGTAAAGCCGTTGTCGGCCGCTGGTTGCTGCACAATGGTGATCGGTCCGCGCCCATCGGTCGAGAGCAGGCGAACCGCGAGGGGCTCGAGGGGGAGGGGTGCGCTGAACGAAGAGCGAACGTCGCGCGCCGGTGCTCCGGCGAGATTCCGGACCGTCGCCGCGGCTCCGGTGAGCAGGACCTCGTCGGCGCCGTCGACGACTCCGCTCCAGGCGACGGTGCCGGAGGCGAGCAGCGAGGGCGGAGCAATCATCGGCCGCTCGCGGAGGATCGCCTGACGGGGGCCCGCGTCGGGCGCCGCCCCTTCCGGAGGGGAGAGGCCCGCCGGGCTCGCCGGAGCCGGCGGGCGTCGCAGAGCGTCCTCCAGCTCCCGACGGCGCCGCTCTTCAGCCTGCTGACGGCGCGCCAGCTCCTCGGCGCGCTCGCGGGCGAGCAGCAGCTCGCGGCGCAGGCGCTCCGTCTCGCGCTCCAATGCGGCGGGATCCGCTGAATTGGCCGGCGCTCCCAGCGGTTGATTGGAAGATTGATTGGGAAGCTTCGCGGCGGCGGCTTACTCAGCCGCGCGGGCGCGCTCTTGCCGGGCGGCCTCCTCGAGGAGCGCCGCCTCGGCCCGGTCGACCCGCAGCAGGGGCCCGCCGGCCTCTTCGGATCGAATCCGCAGCCGATTGACCACCGCTTTGACGCCGCTGACCAGGCGCACGACATTCTCCGCCCCCGTGCGCTCGGGAAGGTGCTCGACCACCCCCTCCAGGGTGACCACTCCCTCCCGCACCAGAACGCGATAGCGCGTATAGCCAAATGGGTTGTACGCCCGGAGCGTCGCCATGACGGCCTCTTCCAAAGAGGCTTCGCCGGCGGGCGTCTCTGGATCAGTCGAAGGCAGGGGCGGCGGAACCATCGGCGGGGTGGGCGTGGGCAGCGCGGGAGCGGCGCTCGACTGGCCCTGCTCTTGGGCCGCGCGGGTGGAGGAGAGCCGTCGCTCATCGAGCTGTTGTTGACGCCAGAGGAGCCAGGCAATGACCAGGCCGACGACCAGCAGGAGGAACCCCAGGACGAGGAGCGTCCACTGGGCCGAAGTGAAGCGGGGGAAGCGGCGTTCTGGATCCGGGGTGAAGAGGGGGCTCGGTACGGGCAGGTCGGGCATCGGCTCCAGCGCCCGGC
>JBEIJP010000433.1:0-3471 GCA_040380245.1 Acidobacteriota bacterium
AGATTTTAGGGAGGGGGCACCCAAGGGCTCCCCCGGAGGCCTCCTCTTGACCCTGGCCCTCTCTGGCCTCCTGGACGCTGGCCTTCACTGACCCCCGGCGAGCTCGCAACACCAGAGCCATTCTCGTACCACGACGACGTCAAGTGTTTCAAACTCCGACGGTCCGGGTAGAGGGATTCTAGAATATCGTCTGCTGCAAAATGTGATTTGTGGAGTCTCGGGATCTGGGGGGGCTCCGGCGGGCCGGCGAAGCCGAGCAGGCGGCAGTCTTCGGCGAGCAGGGGGCGCTCGATCCCGTCGCGCCGCGTCAGCAGGTGGAAGCGGTAGCGGACGAGCAGCAGCGTCGTCCGTCGCTCGACGGCCCCGGTGCGGATCACTCCGCAGCGATGGGCAATGCCGGAATGGAGCGGGTCGAGCGTCGTGTCGATGACATAACTGGCGAGGGCCTCGACCAGCGGGTGAGTGCGGGTCAGATGGAGCTGCCCCGGGTCGATCGGCAGGCCGAAGCGCGCGGAGAAGCGCGGACGGCTGAGGTTGCCGGCCTCGCTGAGCATCTGGCGCAGCACCAGCGGCGTCTCGCTCAGATCGATCTCGAGGTCGCCGTCGACCTCCTCGATGACCGCCCCGGCGGCGCGCAGCGCCATCCGCACGAACTGGCCGAGCTCGACCCCGGAGCCGATCGCCTCGCGCGCCGCGCGCAGCTCGCGGGCGACCTCCTCGACCTTGATCGACTCCTGCGCGAAGACCGTTCGCGAACGCTTCTCGCGATCCTCTGCCGCCTCCCACATTTGGTGCAGCCGCTGCTTCTCCGGCTCGACAAAGTCGGGAAAGAGGGCCGGCTGGACCTCCGCAGTCGACTTGCTGCGCAGGAGGAGCCCTTCCAGGATCGCCTCGATCACCTGGTCGGTGTCGACCGGCACGGGAATGGAGATCCCCAGGGAGCTCCGGATCTGTCGGTGCTTGCGGATGAGGATGTCGAGGACGAGACCATCGATCTGGTTGTCACGGCCGTAGCAGGTCAGGACCCGCACGATCTTCCGCTTCTGCCCGTAGCGATCGACGCGCCCCTCGCGCTGTTCGTGGCGCGCCGGATTCCACGACAGATCGTAATGGACGACCGCGTCGAAGCTCTCCTGCAGATTGATCCCCTCGCTGAGGCAGTCGGTCGCGACCAGCAGCCGACGCGCGGCGCTGCCGAGCCGACGCACCCGCTCCTCGCGCTCCTCCGGCGGCAGGTTGCCGGTGACGACATCGACCGTGACCCCACGCAGCCGCTGCTGCAGCTCTTTGGCCAGGTACTCCGCCGTCGGGATGAAGCGGCAGAAGATGATCGGGTGGGCCCCGTCGGCGATCATCTCCTCGATCTTCGGGGCGATCGTCGCCAGCTTGCTATCCTTCGCGCCGAGAAGCGCCTCGGCCTGACGGGCCATCTCGAGCAGTCGTCGACGCGTCCGCTCCTCTGGATCAGGCTGCCCCGGGTCGCCGCCGTGGAGCAGGTCGACGCTCGCCCCCGCCTCCTCGTCTGTCTGATCGAGCACCGTCTGCCGCCCGATCTGATCGGCCTCCTCGACCGACTCCGCGTCGGCGCTCGCCGCGCGCGTCCGCAGGGTCGCCACCGCCGCCGCCGGGCTCGACGCCAGCGACCGGAGCAACGAGAGCACAGACCACCAGCGCACCCGCTGCCGGTAGTCGAGCACCGGCTGGCCCTGGCCTTCATCGAGCCCCTCGCTGGCGTCCCGGCCAATCCGCACCACCTCGCGCGCGTAGCCAAGGACCCGCTCGAAGAGCAGCCGGTAGTCGGGGGAGAGCCGCCAGGCCAGCTCGGCCTCCTCCCGGTCGGGAAAGGGCGTCTCGGCGTCGAGGTAGCGACGAATGTCTCCGCGCTTGCGCTGCACGAACATGGCCGCAAGGCGTCGCCGGTGCGGCTCGTTCTGCGGGCCGAGCAGATCCTCCGGCAGCTCGGCAAACTCCGGATTGAGCAGGGTCAGCAGCGACCGGAAGGCGGTCTCATTCCCGCTGTGCGGGGTCGCCGTCACCAGCAGCAGATGGCGTCGCGGATCGGCGGCCAGCGCGCGCAGCAGCTCGTGGCGCTGATGGCGCCCACCGCGCCCCTCCCAGCCGGAAGCGCAGGTGTGCGCCTCGTCGACGATGACCATCTCCGGACAGGTGCGGCGGAACTCGTCCCGCCGCCGCTCCGACTTGATGAAATCGGTCGAGACAATGACGAAGGGGTGGCGATCGAAGAGCGACTCATTGTGCCGGCACTGGCGCTCCAATCGCGGCGCGGTGCTCGGCAGGACGACCTCGGCCTCGAGGTGAAACTTCTCGCGCAGCTCCGCCTGCCACTGCGTCGCCAGCTGCGGCGAACAGAGGACCGCCAGCCGCTCGATCTCGCCGCGGTCGAGCAGCTCACGGACGATGAGGGCGGCCTCGATCGTCTTGCCGATCCCGACATCGTCGGCGATGAGCATCCGCACCGGATCGAGCTTAAGCGCCATCAGCAGCGGGACCAGCTGGTAGGGGCGCGGTTCGACCGCCAGGCGACCAAACGAGCGGAACGGTCCGGCGCTCGACCGGAACCCGATCCGGACGGCGTCGCGCAACAACCGGCTCGACCGGTAGTCGCCCGGCCGCGCCGGATCCGGGAGGTCGAAATGGGCCGACTCGACCGCCTCCAGCCCGGTCAGGAGCCCGGTCACCTCCTCGTCCGTCCCCCCGAGCGGGCGGATCAGGAGCAGATCCTCCGCCGACCCCGGCAGGACGACCCACTCACGCCCCCGCGCCCGTACCAACGACCCGACCGCGTATGCCATTCCGTGCTTCCTCCCGTGACTCTTCCCCGCCCCTCCCCCCCCGCTCACTGCGGGAGGAAGCGGCTCGGCGCGCCAGCCCAGGTCAGATAGACCAGGTCGCGCGCCCGCGTCATGCTGACATAGAGCAGTTGCCGCTCCGCCGCCAGGACCTCGGCCCGGAGGGCCTCGTCGGGGGCCGCGTCGACCATCTTCATCTGCGGAACATTCCCGTCCTGCAGGTCGATGACGAAGACCACCTTGAACTCGAGGCCCTTGGCGCGGTGCATCGTCCCGAGAATGACCCCGGAATCGGCCTGCCGCTCCTCCGACTTGAGGTTGAACGACCGAATCTTCGCCCGCCGCAGCCGCCGTTCAACCATGTCGAGGTTGCCGCTGCGCCGGGCGAAGACGGCGATCTCGCCGGGCTGGTAGCGGCCCGTCTGGAGCAGCCGCTGGATCTCCTCCGTCACATAATCGAGCTGCTCCGGGCGCGTCTCAAAGCCCGTGTAGATGGGATCGCTCCCCCGCAGGACACTCCGCGTCAGCCCGCGGTCCTCGACTCCCCCGTCGAGATCGTCCCCTTCAACCGTGAGGAGCCGATCGGCGGAGCGGCGGATCTGCTCGGTCGTCCGGTAGTTGACGCGCAGGGTCGCCGAACGGCCCCGCACATCGATCCCAA
>JBEIJP010000434.1:0-3465 GCA_040380245.1 Acidobacteriota bacterium
GCTGTGGCCGGGATCGCCTTGTACCTCCTCCTTCGACGCAAATGAGCGCGTTCAATGCACAGACCGTGGAGACCATCGACGGGGATGCTGACGATACCCCGACGACAGGTCGAACCATCGACCTCGCTCCCACCTCATTCGAGGGAACCTTTCGCAACCCCTGTTTCTGGATCCTGGTGGGGATCGCGGCGACGCTGGGTGTCCAGTACGTGCTGAAGAAGGACTGACATGGCGCGCATCAATCCAAGTGTCTGCGGGATGGGGGTGAACGTCCCTGCATCCATGCTTCCCCGGTCGTCCTCGACCCCGGTGATCATGGGACAGTACCAGTCCGTGGAGGGCGTCGGCGTTGCCCCGATCATCATCCTGGGACTTGGCGCTCTCGGTATCACGGGAGGGCTCGGATACATTGCTGGCCGATCCGGGACCAACCAACCGTCGACATTGACGGGTGAGATCGGGAAGCAGCTGGGGAGCGGGATGAAGTGGGCCGCCCTCGGGTTCCTGGCCTACTCCATTTACACCGGCAAGAACCCGATCAAGGACTTTTTCAAGAAGTGAACATCCCCATCCGACAGACCGAGTTGGATCGTGCCGGGTTCACCGGATATTTTCCCAGCCTGAGCTACTACCATCGCAAGCGGGTTGCTGCGCTGACCCTGAATGCAGTGGGTCGCGGCCAGGAGGCATTCCTCCTGGAGATCAACAATCCGAATGCCGTGAGCGGCATCACCTACGTCGACGACAAACCATCTTCCAGAACCTACGTCCCGAACAGGATCTAACCCTGTAACTACACATGAAGAGTCTGATGCTTCTCAATGCCCGACGCCGTCGCCGGAAGTCCCGTCGCAACCCGTCCAAGGCCTATCGCAAGAACTACGACGCCATCTTCCGCAAGGGTCGCCGCAAGCGTTCCCGGAAGTCCGGCGTCCGTCGTGCCCGTCGTCTGTCCATCAAGCGGTACTCGCTTGGCGGAGGTCGTCAGGGTCTCGCCGTCCGAGCTCGCCGGATCTACGTGAGCCGCCGGGGCCGGAAGTCCGCCCTCATCGTCGCTCGGAATCCCCGGCGTCGGCGTGCGCGTCGCAACCCGATGATCCCGTCGATGAGTGGGATCACGGCTCAGGTCAAGGGACTCTTCTCCAAGGAGAACCTGACCATCGCTGCCGGTGGCGTTGTAGCCACGGTCGTCACCCAGTATGCGCTGAATTTGAAGAAGGACGGCAAGTTGCTCCTGCCCATGCCCGTTGACGCGAACATGGCGAAGGCTGCTTCCGTGGCGTATGCCGTGGCGATCCCGTTTGCCGGTGCTTTGCTGACCCGCAAGTTCTCGCCGGGAGCGGCCAAGGGCATGATGTTCGGCGGTCTGATCAACGGACTGCTGACGGCATGGAAGGCCTATGGCGAAGAGTCCTATGCCAATTTTACGGGGACCTCGGTGCCCAAGACCTCGGTGCCCGGGACCAAGGAGTACCTGCAGTACACGCCGACCAGTTCGGTTGGGGCTGCACCTCCGGGTTACATGGCGTCGAGCCGGTTCTCCGGTGTGCGTCCCCTGAACGGTGCGCTGAGCAACTCCAGCGCATTCCCTGCGGATGCGTGGGCCGTGAACTGATCAACTCAGAACAGAACCATTCTCATGCAGACTCAATCTGAAATCATCATCAATGCTGTCGCTGGCCAGTTTGGGACCATCGATTACACCAAGTGGCAGGCAATCAGGCAGCAGTTCTATGCCTGGGTCACCTATCCGTTGGCCGGTCAGTCGGAAATCACCTTCTTCGGCAATGCCGTGGGTCAGGGTGCCACGACGCTGGCCGACACCAACATGCCCAAGGCGGGGTCTTTCGGACAGGTTCACTTCCTGGTCAAGACGATCAGCACGGGCATCAAGCTGGGAACGCAGGACCTGTCCTCGTTCAACCGAACCAACATCGCCACGGCAGACCAGCGGACGCTGTCGAGCGACATCATCGCCGGGTTTGCCCAGGCGGGTGTCCTCAATTTTTCCATCGGCGCACGCCCCTACGCCCAGATCGTCAAGCCGTTCCTGTACGCTCCTCAGACGGGGAATGTGCCGGACTTTGATGGCAGTTCTGTCTCCGATCCGTCGGCGACCCCGCTGGGAAATGTCGTGCTCAGGTTCCATTCGCGACCCAGACCCGCAATCGGGCCAACGTCTACCGCATCGACCCCAACATCCTGATCGAGGCCGAGCAGCAGTTCTCGATCACGATCTCGTACCCGTCCGGCCTGATTCCGATCATCGCCACGGGACTCACCCCTGCCATCAATGACACGACCAATCCCCTCAAGGTGGGCGTGATCCTCGACGGCGTTGTCCTGCGCCCGGTGCAGTAATCGTAGTCAACAATCACATCAGAGTATTCCTTATCATGGATCTCCAAATTCTCGACACGCTTCAGCGGAAGTACGGTTCCGCCGACTTCAGCCGTTACCAGGTCCTCAGGGGGCAGAAGTACGACTTCGTCCGTCTTCAGCCTGCTGGCACGAACCAGGTCACGTTCTTCTCCAACCCCATCGGCTCGGCTGACCCGGTGTCCGGGACTCCCAAGACCATCGAGCAGACCAACCTGGTCAAGTCTGCATCGTTCGGTCAGGAGTACTTCGCGATGACGCAGGTCCGGATGTATGCCGGATTCCTCCCCAAGGTGCGTCAGCCTGCGCCCTACGCCGCCTCCACGTCCGTGATCTACCAGGGATTCACATCCTTGGCAGACAGCGCCATGGAGCGAATGAACCAGCTCCTGCAACGGGGTGTGCTGAGCATCCGATTCGCGCAGAAGCTGTACTACCAGCTCCAGCAACCGTTCATGACGGCTCCCCCGGGGTTCGGAATCGACATCCAGTCGGCAGGAGCTGCGAAGCTCGCCGCCGCTGTCGTGAAGGACAACTTCTTCATCCGTCCCGACAATCGGGGTCAGTCTGTCTTCGGGGTTGACCCGTTCCAGATCATCGAGCCCGAGATCCAGATCGAATGCTCGTTGGACTTCTTCGACGGCAACAGCCCGGTGTTCACGAACACGGCGGTGCTGGATGACAACACCACGACGGCGACGCCGTCCGTGGAAGTGGGCCTGATCTTCGACGGTTACGTGATCCGTCCGATCCAGTAATCCAACCCCAACCCAAGTGACGGGTCCGCTCGTGTTCAGCGGGCGGACCCTTTTTCATATGGAACTCACCAACAAAAACGTCATTCCGTTCACCTACCTGGTGGACGTGACCATCGCTGCGGCCAACGGATCGGCGCAGAGCACGCTCATCTTCCAGGCGGACTCATACTTTGAACTGGCGTCCATCTTCGGGATGAGCAGTCAGGCGAACGAGTTCACCAACGTCAGCCCGAACTATTTCAGCGTCTCGATCCGCGACCAGACCACGGGATCGGACCTGATGTCGAACCAGATTCCCCAACGGATCCTGTGTGGCAATGCGTTCAAC
>JBEIJP010000435.1:0-3454 GCA_040380245.1 Acidobacteriota bacterium
CCGACGAGGCTCCACGCTACCAGCGCCCCCTCCAGGCCGTCCCGATCGACGAGACCGATGTCGCCCCGCGGATCAGCGCGGCGATCGGCGCGCGCCGCGCTGCGGGAGCGACCGAGGCCGAGACGCTCGGCCAGCTGCTTCGTGAGGTGCTCGCCGCTCCCAATCTGGCGTCAAAAGAGTGGGTCTATGGCCAGTATGACCATATGGTGCGCACCAACACGGTGGTCCTGCCCGGTTCGGACGCGGCGGTGATCCGGGTCAAGGAGACGCGCCATTCCCTGGCGATGTCGCTCGACGCCAATGGGCGCTACTGCCGACTCAACCCGCGCGCCGGGGCGCGACTCGCCGTCGCCGAGTCGGCGCGGAACGTCGTCTGCAGCGGCGCGCAGCCCCTCGCGGTCACCAACTGCCTCAACTTTGCCAGTCCGGAACGCCCCGAAGTCATGTGGTCGTTCAGTGAAACGATCGATGGGATGGCGGAAGCGTGTCGAGCGCTCGGCACGCCGGTGACCGGCGGGAATGTCAGCCTCTACAACGAGACGGAGGGGCGCGGGATCGACCCGACCCCGGTGATCGGCATGCTCGGCTTGATCGAGGAGGCGCGCCACATCACCACGCAATGGTTCAAGCGGGCGGGGGATCAGGTTCTGCTGCTCGGCCGGACAGGCAAGGATCTCGGCGGGAGTGAGCTGCTCTCGACACTGACCGGGGAGGCCTGCGGAGCCGTGCCCTCGCTCGACCTGACACTCGAAACGGCAGTACAGGCGACCTGCCTCGCGGCAATCCGGCAGGGGCTCGTCCAATCGGCGCACGACTGCAGCGAGGGTGGACTGGCCGTCGCGCTCGCCGAAGCCTGTTTCTCCTCCTACGGTCGGGACGCGATCGGGGCATCGATCGACCTGAGCGCGCACGCCGCCGCCTGCGCCCTCGACGATCCGGCGACGCTCCTCTTCGCCGAGTCGCCCTCGCGGATCCTGCTCAGCGTCGCGCGCGAGCAGACTGAACAGGTCCTCGCCCTGGCGCGCGACCACGACGTCCCGTGTCTGGTCCTTGGGGTCATCGGGGGCGATCAGCTCCGCGTCTCAGTCGATGGCCGGCCCCTTGTCGAGGCGCCAGTCGCCTCCCTCGAATCCGCGTGGCGATCGAGCCTGGCTCGACACCTCGACCGGCCAGAGTAGCGCCCCGGGTTGTCCCGTCACATGACCGGTTCGACCGGTTCGAGAATCGAGCGGAGCGCCGCTTCATCGAGGTAGTAGACCTCACTGCAGTAGTGGCAGGTCAGCTCCGCCCCCCGATCCTTCTCCAGCATGTCGCTGACCTCCTCCGGCCCAAGGGCCGTGACGATGCGAACTGCCCGGTCGTAGGAGCACTTGCAGCGGAAGGAGACCGGGTGCTCGGCGAGCACTGTCAAGGGGAAGTCCCCGAGCGCCTCCCGCAGCAGCCCCTCGGCGGTAGCCCCCTGACGGATGGCCTGCGTCACGTGCGGCGCCTCCCGCAGGCGAGCTTCAAGCTCGGCCAACTCCTCCTCGTCCGCGCCCGGCAGCACCTGGATCAGATAGCCACCCGCCGCCGTCACCCGCGCCTCCTCCCCTTCAAGAAAGACGCCAAGGGCGACCGCCGAATGGATCTGCTCCGAGGTGGCCAGGTAGTGGGCCAGATCCTCGGCGATCTCCCCGGAGACGATCGGGACGGAGCCGGCGTACGGCTCTCGCGAGATTCCCATCTCCGAGCCGGCTTCGCGAATGACGTGCAACATCCCCGCGCCGACGATCGATTTGACGTCGAGCTTGCCCTCGGCAGTCGGCGGCGCGCTGGCCAGCGGTCGGCGCACGTAGCCCCGCACCGTGCCGAGCGCGTGGGCCTCGGCGACGATGCCCCCGATCGGCCCCTCGCAGTCGAAGCGCAGCGTGACATATTCGAGGTTCTTGAAGGTGCGACCAAAGAGGAGCGCGCCGGTGAGGGTCCGCCCGAGGGCCGCCGAGGCGGTCGGCGAGGTCTGATGTCGACGGCACACTTCGTCGACCAGCCGCGTCGTCACTCCGGCAATCATTCGCAGCGTCGCCGCCGGATTGGTCGCTTGAATAAGGTGGTCTTCGCCGAGCAAGGGTCTTTCTTCCAATCGTTCCACGTCTTCTCTCCCCTTCTGCTTTCTTCTCTCACGATCGTGATTGGTCATCGATCTCCCGGCCGGGCGGCTCGCGCCCGGAAGAGGACCAGATCGCAATTGGGCGAACATTTGATCGGTCCCCGCTGCTCGCCCAGGCGCTCCATTCGCAGGAGTGGGCTCTCGACGAGGGCTCCGCTCCACTGGCGCTGCGAGAGGAGGAGCAGACTCTCCCCGCCGTGCCGCTCGATCAGCGGCGGGATCGATTCCAGCGAGGGCGCGATGACAAAGTAGGACTTCTCGTCCCGCAACGGCAGATCGGTCGCGTAAAAGTTGAGGCGGTGGTTGCTGTTGAGGAAGAAGACGAGCCGCTCGCCCGGACGCGCCTCGCGGACTGCCTGCTCTCCCAGCGCCTTGAGCGTCTCCCGCTCCGCCAGGACCGGCGTCACCAGGTTGACAACCGCTACCATGACCACTCCGAACCCAAATGGCAGAAACCGGTTCGCCGCCCGCAGATGCAACAGAAACCAGATCATCAGGTAGACGATCGCGACCAGCACCCCGATCGCCGCCAACCGGTAGGCAGTGAACTTGTCGAGCCCCAACAACCCCGGCCCGGCCAGGGCCACGCCCACCCCCAGCAAAAAGAGCACCACCGTCGTCGCGAGGACGCTGCCCACCTGCCCGCGGGAGGGGGTCGCCTCCGCCTCCCACTCCTCCAACTGCAGCGCCGCCAACATCAGCAGCGCCGGAAAGGCGGGCAGGATATACCCCGGCAACTTCGATCCTGAAAAAGAGAAGAAGACGATCGGCGCCAATGCCCAGAGCCAGAGGAAGAGTTCGAAGCGCCCCTCCCGTGCGCGCAGCTCGCGCCAGCGCCGTCCCAGCCCAAAGAGACGCGCCAGCAGCGGAAAGTTCCAGGGAAAACAGCCGACCAACCCAATCACCGCGAAGAAGTAGACCGGCTGGGGATGGCGATACTGGTTGGTCAGGTAGCGCTGAAAGTGATGGGCAATGAAGAACTCGTCGATGAAATGCTGCCCGTGGCGCGCCAGCATCGGTCCGTACCAGAGGCTCGCCACCGCCAGCATGAGGCCGCTTCCCAGAAGGAGCCGTCCAGGGTGGAGCAGCGGACGCCACTGGCCCGTCAGGAGCGCATAGACCAGGATGATCCCTCCCGGGAGGAGCAGTCCGACCAGCCCCTTGGCGAGCAGCGCCAGGCCCAGGCTGACGCCGAGCCCCGCCCACCAGCGAATCCCCCCGCTCTGCTCCCAGCCAAGGTAACAGAGGAGGGCGAGCGTGAAGGAGACAGCGAGCGGCAGATCGAAGGTCGCGACCCGGCTGAACCCC
>JBEIJP010000436.1:0-3439 GCA_040380245.1 Acidobacteriota bacterium
CCTCTCCGACGGGGGACGAAAAGGGCCCATGCGGCAACGTGGGGGGAGACCGCAGGCGGAAGGGGCGCCGACGCCCTCTCCGCTCTGTGACTCCCCCCACTCCTGCCTGGAGCCAGGATCCTTACTGCTGCTGCTCGACCAACGCCTCTTTCTGCTGCTGAATGGCCGCCAGGCGTCGGTACTCCTCGCCAACCTGTGCCGCTTCGCGAAGGCGTCCCGTTCGCTCATAGAGCTGGGCCAGCTGACTCATCGCGGGAAGGGAGCCGGGCTGCCCGCGCAGTGCGACCTGGTAGTGCTGGATCGCTTCCTCATATTTCCCCTGCTGGCCCAGAATGTATCCAAGATTGAGATGGGCGCCCGACTCGCCAACGGCGAGAACGAAATGCTCCCGCGCCTTCGAATAGTCTCCCCTGCGCCCGAGCGCAAGGCCGAGATTGTTGTGCAAGCGGCGATCTTGCGGGCTCGCCTTCAATCCCTTGCGGTACCACTTGACTGCCACTTTGTCATTCCCCGCGAGGTAATAGGAATAGCCAAGATTGTTGAGATAGCGCGCATTGTTTCGATCATGCTCGATGGCCTTCGCATACTCGGCTTGAGCTGTCCCGTACTGCCGCTTCTGATCGTAGCAGATGCCGAGCAGATTGTAGGTCTCGGAGTGGTCTGGCTGGAGAACCGAGGCGGCCACCAGCTTCTCGAGGGCGGCATCGATCTTTCCCTGGTCCTGGAGCTGGACCGCCTCATCGAACAGTTTGCGGGCGGCGGATTGCGCAACCGTTGCCGGAGAAGACTCAGGAGAAGCGGGCCCCGCCATCAGATCAGGCACGTCGGGACTTCCCGTCCGGGTCCGCTGCAACGGAATCATCTTCATCTTCTCGAGATCATCCTTGCTCGCTTTGCGAACCGCCAACGGATCCTTTTTTCGGCGAAAGAGGCCAAAGACCAGGCGGACGGGCGCAGTCATGACTCGCTTAAAGCCGGAACGATTGCGAGCTCCCTCGGTCTTTTCGGGTGTATCCTCGCCGCCAGCCTCCTCCGCGTTCTCGCCCTCTGCCGTCTCCTCGTCGGGGGAGACCTCCTCCTCCAGCAGCCCCTCGACCAACAATCGTTCCGACCCCACCTGGAGGTAGTCGACCACTTCCTGCCGGTACGGCGCCAGCCCCGCGACGATCCCTACGATCAACAGAATTGCCGCGCTGCCTGCTACCACTGGACGTGAGATCTGCCGTCTGATTTGTTCGAAGGTCATGTCCGAATCACCTGTCCTCTTGATATCGACACTGAAGTATCGCCCTGTAAATATCGATACTGAAGTATCGTTTCCTACCCATTCATTCTGAAACTTGTTGCGACCTATTCGCGAAGCTGGCTCCCGGGGGGTGGGCCGAGCTGCCGCCCATCGATCATTCTCTCTTCCCCTCGATCAAGGTCGCTCCGGTGATCTTCCCATCCCGTGGAGCCATCTGTCGCGAAGCCGGGGGGCGAAGAGTGGCACGAATCAAAATCTGCGCGACCCGGTCCTCATGCAGGAGAACCCAGTCACCGCTCAGCCGCGCCATCGGGAGAGGGGCTCATCCCGGCGCAGAAGCAGCCATTGGATCCCATATTGGTCCAATTTGGTTGCCCATTCAGGACTCACCCCCGCGACTTTTTGCATATCGGCCAGGACGGTTCCCTGCCGGTAAAAGTCGCTCCGTCCGTCGACAAAGACCCGGTAGCGAGGATAGAGCCGATAGATCAAATAGCCGCCAAACTGGTCGTGCGCATAGCCCTTGTCGGGCAGAGATTCCCGAAGGAGAACCGATGCCGCCTCGACGGGAAACTGGTCCGGGCTGAAACGCGAAGAGCGGAGGTTGCCCGCCCAGCCAGCCGCCGCGACGCCTACCAGGCCTGCCAGCACGATCACCAGGACGAGGGCCCCCGTCAGCTGGCGATCAATGCTCAGAATCCCCCTGTACCAGCCCAGCAACGCCCGGAACAGTCGCCCGCCCTTTCCGGCGGAGCTGGACCAGCGCTGGACGGCCTCACGGACCGCCCACGTCGCCTGCTCGGCGATGATCGGTGTCAGAGTGACCGCCGCCAGGGTGACGTGGCGCTGTGATTGCAGTGTCAAATGAGACCAGAGGAGGTAGAGCCCCAACTCGACCAGCCGTCCCCGCCGGAGCGCCAGCGCCACCGCCCCCACACCCAACAGCAGCAGAATCTCAATCAGCTTGCCATCGAGCGTATGAAAGTCCGGGGACTGAAATTCCTGAATCGAACGGAGCAGCTCGTCGTCCCGGAGGTACTTCCAGAGATGACGGTAGAGGCCCCATCCGAAAGGAGTGCCCAGCGCCGCCAGGGCGGATCCCCCTGCCGCCACGAAATAGGGGAGAAGTCGTCGCCACTGGCGCTCTCCGCGCCACAACTGCTCTCCCCACTCGCCGATCGCATAGATCAGCAGGAGCGGAAGCGTAATGACAAAAGCGCCGTGCAGGTTGGCCCAGAGCAGAATCAGAGCGGGGATGGCATAGATCCACCGCGACCCTCTGCGCCGGTAACTCTCCACCATCCATAGCCAAACGACCATCATGAGGATGGAGAAGAGATGTGGCCGAGCCAGCCAGTGCACGATCGAACAGAGCGCGGCGAGAATCGTCAGCCCCGTGGCCACCACCGGATCGGCTCCCCACTGTCGCATCAAGGCTTGCAGCAGCGCATAGGCCAACAGGAGAACGATCAGGGATCCGACGACAACCCCTCCCAGCCCGGCTGCCCCGTGGACCCTGGCCATTCCCAGATCGGCCAGCCACTCCCACGCAAACCAGGGGGCTCCCGGTAGCGTATGCGAAAAGGGATCTTCCCGCGGCACCCGCCCGGTGGCGGCAATCAGCTCCCCGGTGCGGATATGCCATCCGGTATCACTGTCGAGCAGAAACCGCCACGCATCCATCCACAACAGGTAGAGAATGACCAGAAGCGACAAGCTCCCAAAGGAGGGCAGCGCCCATCGCGCGACCACTCCAACCTCTCCACGCGCCCTCGTCCGCCTCACGCATCCCCCCGGCGTACCAGACGGAGTTCATCCCCGACCTGCAGCCCATACCGCGCAATCGTTCCCGCCGGGAGCTCAATGACACTCGTCGCACTCCACCTCGGCCATGTGAGACGAAAAGGACGAAGACACTCAATCAAGCTGACAATGGAATGCCGACGGTCCAGAAAGAGAACGTCGATCGGAAAGAACATCCACCAGGTATGAACACTTTGGCAGTGGCGCAACCACAGGCCTTCCTCCACCCCCAAGCGACGACGGAACATCAATCCACGCAGACGTGTCAAAGCGCTGTTCGCGACGACGACTCGCTCAGCGACACACCGCCCACTCGCTGCGTGAACCAGTCTACCTTCCACGAGACCAAGCCTTCCTGGCGACTAGACATCCCAGTCGTCATCCTGTTCC
>JBEIJP010000437.1:0-3436 GCA_040380245.1 Acidobacteriota bacterium
CAATACGCCACAGTTCGGCGGCCCGAACACCACTGTGACGTCGACCACCTTCGGGGTGATCACCTCACAGGCCAATAACCCGCGACAGCTCCAGTTCGCCTTGAAGCTGCTCTGGTAAGGGCGGGGTCTGACGAACTGCGACAAGACAAAGGCGCCAGGGAAGAGGTTCTTCTCCTGGCGCCTTGTCGTATCGAGCCGACAGTCGAGGGGGGCTCAACCGGGTTGGAGCGTCGCGCGGACGAAGTGGAGCTTCCCGACCTGGAGTTGATGAGTGGGCGCTCCGTGAGTCGGGATCTCGGCGGTGGGGTCGCCGACCCGCTCCCCATCGATCCTCACGCCACCCTGGGTGATGAGGCGTCGCGCCTCGGCCTTCGAAGCGGCGAGCCCGGTCGCGACCAGCAAGTCGACGACGCGCACCTGTGGTCCGCTGACGGGGACCGTCACCGACTCGATCTCTGTCGGAGCCTGGTGCTCCCGGAAGCGGCGCACAAACTCCGCTTCCGCCTCGTCCGCCGCCCCGACCGAGTGAAAGTCGGCGACGATCCGCTTGGCGAGGGCCGATTTGAGATCCCGCGGGTGGTGCGTTCCCGCCTCGACTCCGTTCCGCAATCCGGCGAGGCTCGCCGGGGTCTCGTCGGTGAGCAGCTCGTAGTACCGCCACATGAGCGTGTCCGAGATCGACATGACCTTGCCGTAGATCTCCCCGGGCGACTCGGTGATCCCGACATAGTTCTGCAGGCTCTTCGACATCTTCTGGATTCCGTCGAGCCCTTCGAGCAGCGGCGTCGTCATGATCACCTGCGGTTCGACCTCGTAGGCCCGCTGGATCTCGCGCGCCATGAGCAGGTTGAACTTTTGATCGGTCCCGCCCAGTTCGACATCGGCTTTGAGGGCGACTGAATCATAGCCCTGGACGAGCGGGTAGAGCAGCTCGTGGACACTGATCGGGATCCCACCCTGAAACCGCTTGGTGAAGTCGTCCCGCTCCATCATCTGGGCGAGGGTCACCTTGGCGGTGAGGCGGATAAACTCCTCCGGAGTGAAGCGATTCATCCAACGCGCGTTGAAGTCGACGCGTGTCCGCTCCGGATCGAGCAGCTTGAAGATCTGCTCCTTGTAGGTCTCGGCGTTGGCGTCGATCTGCTCCCGGGTCAACGGGGGGCGGGTCGAGTTGCGCCCCGTCGGATCGCCGATCAGCGCGGTGAAGTCCCCGATCAGGAAGATCACTTCGTGGCCCAGCTGCTGAAAGTGGCGCATCTTCCGGATCAGAACGGTGTGGCCCAGGTGGAGATCCGGCGCGGTCGGGTCGAACCCCGCTTTGATGCGCAGCGGCCGGCCCGACGTCTGGGCGCGCTCGAGTTTCCGGGTCAGTTCTTCCTGGGGAATGACGTCGACGGTCCCTTTGGTCAAGTAGGCGATCTGTTCCTGGAGTGTCATACGCGGGATGCTCAGTCGTTTCTTCTCTCGAAGGGGATCAGGTTGGCGACGGCCATTCGTCGGAGCGCTTGCCATTCCTCTTCGCTCGCGAAGGCCCGCTTCGGGAAGACGCTGATCGCCAGGCCGGAGGTGACCAGGAGGAACGCGTTCGGCGTCTCCAGAAAATAGCGATAATACTTCCATTCGAGATGGGATTCCACCCGTCCCACCAGGTAGTCGATCTTCCCCTCGGTGAAGGTCACCATGTTCTCGAGACACAGGAAGGGCTCGCTCCGCCATCGACCACGCCAGTGGCGCAAACGAAGCCATCGCCGGAGCGGCGGACCAACGAAGAGCAACAACAGTCCGCCAAAAAATCCCCCAATGGCCGGGGGCGGCAGCGACGCCAGAAAGAACCAGAAGCTGCTTCCCACCACGACCAGCCACCCGACGATCCGCTCGATGGGCAGCGGCGCGCGCACCTCATGGAACTGCTCCAGCGCCGCGGCGTACTCCTCCGGTTGCAGCTCGAAGCGGATGTGGACCGTCATCGGGTGAGTCATGCGAATGCCAACTGGCGGGCCTCCTCTGTGTCGCGACCGTCGCCCATCTCCCCACCTCTTTGGAGATGAGCCGGGGATCGAACTGGCCCGCAATCTCCAGTGCCAGCTGCTCCGGATTGACCTCGGCGAGGTTGGCGAAGAGGATGACCGTCACCTTCTCGTCGACAAAGCGGACGATCGCCGATTTGAATCCTTGCCACGAGCCGCCGTGCTGGATGCGCCGCCGCCCGTCGGGCAGCTCGAGGACCCGCCACCCAAAACCGTAGGGGTGCCGCTTCCCGGTCGTCAGTAAGACCGGCGTCCAGGTCTGAGCCAGACTCTCCGGTCGCAGCAGCGTCCCCTTGAGCAGCGCCCGCTCCCACTGGATCATATCGTCGAGGGTCAGGTAGAGGCTGCCGTCCGCCGTCGTGTTGAGGCTCGGAGCGACCCACTCCTGGTGCTGCCATCGGCCGCCAACCAGCCGGTATCCCGACGATCGATGCGGAACGATCTCGGCCTCGCTGATGATCCGGGCCGTCTTCATCCCGAGCGGCTCGAAGATCCGCGTGCGCAGCAACTCCCCGTAGAAGGACCCACTAACGCGGCCAATCATGATCCCCAGCAAGACATAGCCCAGGTTGCTGTAGCGCCACTCGCTCCCGGGCTCGAAGGCGAGGGGCAGGGCGGCCGCCCGCGCCAGCAGCTCCGCCTCGGTATAGTCGCGCCGAAAGTCGAAGTTTGCCGGATAGTCGGTCGTCCCCGCGGTGTGGGTCAGCAGGTGCCGGATCGTGATCTTCTCCCACGCGGCAGGTCCTTCGGGAAGATGGCGGCGAATCGAATCGTCGAGCTTGACCTTGCCATCCTCGACCAGCAGCATGACCGCCGCCGCGGTAAACTGCTTGCCCACCGAGCCCGATTGAAAGACGGTCCCGCGATGGACGGGCACCGCGTGCTCCAGGTTGGCCAGACCATAGCCTTGCGCGAGCATGACCTCTCCGTCCTGCAGAATGGCCACCGAGAGCCCCGGGATCCGTTGCCGCGCCCGCTCCTTCTCGACAAAGGCCTCGACCCGCGCGATCCGGTCTCCATCCCAGGCCCTCCCCGGCCCGTGCATGGCCAGAAGCAGCACCACCACTCCACCAGACCACCCCCACCAACCAACCCTCTTCTTCTCTCTCCCCATCGGCCGACCCTCCTCTCTCGCGAAGCCCGGCTATGGTACGCCGTTTAGCCATTTCCGCAAAGAGAACCAGACAGTTTGCTCCCCTCCCCTCCATGGCTTTTCCAAAGTCGATACCGACTGATTCGAGTTGACAAAACAGAGAGGAGGCGAACATCTGAGCATGCCCAAACAGAAACTTCTCAGTTGCACCAGAGTCTGTGGAAGCAAGAGCCAGGCAGGAGTGTCGTGACAGCTTCCGCCCCGAAGGGGCGGTGCATACCAGCCCAGGGTGGAACCCTGGGTATCTGAGGGAGAC
>JBEIJP010000438.1:0-3435 GCA_040380245.1 Acidobacteriota bacterium
CCGTTGACGCTACCCAGGGCGTTGCCCTGGGCTGGTATGCGGTGTCCCGTTGGGACACCAGGAGCCGATCCTCTTCTCCCGAGCAGAGCCACTCCAGCGCCCACATCATGGAGCCACGTCAAGTCATTCAGGGGCTCTCCCTGACTTTGCAAAAGCCCTGACCTTCGCCCACCCTCCCCGGCTTTGACGACGCCGTCTGGCCCTGCGCGAAAACCTACACAGACTCCCGGAGCGCCTTAGTATGATCGTTTTTGAGCGTTTTTTCCTGGCTGCCCTTCCGTCCCTTCGCACAATCTCGTAGGATATACTCCATCGGATCAAGTCCAGGGTGTTCACCACACCAAACGAACCATCAGCACATAGAAGAGAGAGTGAGGAGTCCAATGGCAGGAAAATTCGAATTGAAGAAGGTCGAGTCCGGATACTGCTTCTGTCTGAAGGCGAGCAATGGGCAAGTCATTCTGACGAGCGAGGTCTACAACGAAAAGCGGGGCGCCAAGAACGGCATCGAGTCGGTGCGCAAGAATGCCGCCAACACCGGACGCTTCGACACGCGTCAAACCGAAAGCGGCAACCCCTACTTCGTGCTGCTCGCCGCCAACAAACAGGTCATCGCGCGGAGTGAGACCTACAACACGACGCGGTCTTGCAAGAGCGGCATCGAATCGGTCTGCAAGAATGCCCCCGACGCCCCGGTCGTCGATCTGACGGCGCCGGCAACCGAGGCGAAGAAGAAGTAGCGGGCGCCAGCTCCCCGATTCCTCCTCGCACGATTTTCGGCCAGCAAAAAAATTGGGAACCAACCATGGGGAGGCGCGTTACAGCTGGTGTGTAAAGTTTGTGATGAGGTGATCAGCATTCTCCTTTGTTGATCACCTTTTTTTTTGCCTTCCGCTCGTTGTGCCTCAGCTCTGCACATCAACGCCAGCCCAGACACCACAGATCCCGTCAAGCCCCTCCGCCGAACAGAGCAGGAGAGTTGGGCCCTTTCGCTCGGCAAGCAATCGGCTTGCAATGACCGGGAAGTTCACCCAAGATAGCGCCGATGAAAGCAACCTGCGGCAGACGACGCTTGCGCTTGGAAAGGAAGAAGCAACGTGAAGAACGATCTGATCTCGGCATCCCTCTCCCGACGTCAATTTCTGGGAACGACCGCGGCGGCGATGGGCAGTCGCTGGCTCCCCCAATCTCCCGGGGAGCGGCCGCGGCGCGACCCGAAGGTTCAGGTCCTCAACCCGCGGGCGAGAGTCCCGGTCAGCATCATCATTGACGACTCGACCTGCCTGGTCAATCTCAACAAATTCGCGGTGCCGCAGTTCGCCGCGGTCTTTCCGGAGCGCTACCACCAGTACGCCTGGAAGAGCTGGCCGGACGAGATCCCGGACGATTTCGTCCGCAAGTTCGCCGACTGGTCGATGGAGGCGGGAGTCAAAGGGAAATACAGCATCGTGCCGTACCCGGCCTGCGTTGGGCGGCTCGACCGGGAGATTCCAGGGTGGACGCAACGGGAGCTCAAGGCGAGCATCGACCTGGTCCGGGAGCGGGTGATGCCCCACTGGGATATCCATCCCGAGATGGTGACCCACACACGCGTCATCGACACACGAACGGGCCACCCCTATCCGGAGATCAATCCGCGCTACATGGAGAACTGGCAGTGGTGTGGTGGCCGGAGCGTCGATGAGATCGCCGATTACCTGCAGTACGCGCTGACGATCCTGCGCAACATTGGGCTGCCGTGCGAGGGAGTGACGACCCCGGGTAGTTTCGGGACCGACGCGCGGCCGCAACTGGCGCAGGCGACGTTCGAGGCTTGCCGGAGCGTCTTCCAGACAGAGATCCCCCACTACTTTCGCGACCTCTACGACAAAGGCGAGCAGAGTGTCGCCCCACTGGTGCAGAACGCCAGCGGTCTCGAGACGGACGATCCGCGTTGCGTCGTCAGCATTTTGGGATGCACAGGGGATTGGACCGGGGGCTGGGACAACACGATCCCAAAGGGCGTCGACGCCTTCATCACCGAGGATGGACGACGCGGCCGGATGGTCGAGGTCATCCAGCGTGGAGAGCCGGCCATCATCGTCTGCCACTGGACGGGGATCTACTGGAACGGGCTCGAACTGGGCCTGGACATCTTCCGTGAGGTCGTCAAACGGCTCCACGCCACCTTCGACCACCTCCACTGGATGAAGCTGACCGAGATTGCGCGGTACTGGGCGGCGCGCGAGTTGACCGGAATCGCGTTCGACGCGCCGACGCGAACGACGACCTTTCGTGCGCCCTACGCCTGTGGAGAGTTCACCGTCGCGGTGCCGGTGGCCGCGGGGAGCCCCGTTGGCCTGCGCGAGGTCCGGCGGCGGCTCGAACTGGTCCCCGGCACCTGGTGCCGGGAGAAGGAGACGACCCTCGCCTGCCTCTCACTGCCCAAGGGCGTCTCCCGACTGACCTTCGCGGGGTGAGGGGAGAGAGCCCCCCCACTCCTATCTCCTCTCCCCTCTCTCCTGGCGAGAGGGCGTCGCGCGACTGAGCTTCTCGACGAGGTCCCAGTGGTAGCGGACGAAGCGGTGGAGGGACTCCTCGAGGATACGCTCCTGGTCGCTGTGCGCCCCAAAGCCGCGGGGACCGTCTTCGCTGTCGATGAGGGGGCCAATGCCGTAGCACTCGACGCCGCGCGCGCGCAGATAGGCCATATCGGTCGCGCCGGTGCTCATCGTCGGCAGGGTGACGGCGCCGTAATGGGCGGTCGAGACCTCCTCAATGACCCGAAAGGCCTCGGAGTCGATGCGCGAGGGCTTGGCAACGGGACGAGTATTCTGGTTGTCGACACTGACGGTTACTGCCGGATCGTTGATCACTCCGCGGATCGAGTCGAGCAGCCGGTCGAGCTGCTCATCGGAGAGCGCCCGTACATCGAGCGTCGCCCGGGCCTCGGAGGGAATGACGTTGACCTGGTAGCCGCCGGTAATGATGTTCGGTGAGATCGAGGTGCGCAGCATCGAGTGATGGCGCGGTTCGTGCAGCGCGAGGTGCTCCTGGACCACGGCGACGGCCGCGAGATCCCCGCCGAGAAGCGACCGGTAGCGACCGGCCTCCTCCGCCGTGCTGATCCCGGCGAGCCGCTCGAAGTAGGCCCGTGTCGTCTCGTTGAGCCGCATCGGCGTCTGCCAGGCGCCAATCTTCGCCACTGCCTGCGCCACCCGCACGACCGCGTTCGACCGGAGCGGCACCGACCCGTGCCCCGCCGGTCCACGCGCCGTCAGGGTAACGCGATACGGGATCTTCTCCGAGGTCTGAATCGAGACAAACCGGATCCTGCCATCGGTTCGCGTGACACTGCCTCCTTCGGCAAAGCAGTACTCGGCCTCGATCTCTGGCCAATGCTTTCCGACCATGAACTGAATGCCCCACTCGGTGCTCGCCTCCTCCCCAGCCTCC
>JBEIJP010000439.1:0-3426 GCA_040380245.1 Acidobacteriota bacterium
CGCCCCGGGAATCGCCACGAACGTCACGCTCCCAATCACCGTCCCGACGATCGAGAAGGAGACGACCCAGGCCGGAATCTGCCGACTCGCCAGAAAATAGTCGTCCGCCGTCCGCCCCCGACGACGCCGCGCCACCACCAGCCCAATCGTCGCTACCGCCGCCAAATAGAGGCCGACCACCAGATAATCGAGCATCTGTCCTGTTCTCATGCCTGCCGCTCCCTTGTTGCCTGCCGCTTCCTTACTTGTTGACGATCCCATCCCAACTTCCCGTAATGTGGGCGGACCGGAAGATCGATGGGGCAGAAAATGGATCGGCGCAAGGTACTTTGTAAAATGAAAATTGTCAATTTTATTTCCAGTTTATTCCTTTACTTTTGAGAATCGAGGTCGTACGCTACGGGGGATTTGAGCAGGCAATGGAACGAGAGAGGGGAGGCGAGAGTGGAAGCGAGTCTCTACATCGGGGGGGAGTGGCGCGGCGCGGCGAGTAGGATGGAGGTCAGCGACCCAGCGACGGGAGCGGTGATCGGAGAGGTGGCCGATGGGGGACCGGAGGAGGCGAGCCAGGCCGTCGAGGCGGCGACGAGGGCCTTTGAGGAATGGGGCCGACGGCCGGCGGTCGAGCGGGCGGCGCTGCTCGAGCGGCTGGCCGCGCGCCTGGAGACGGGAGCCGAGGAGATGCGCCGCTGCCTGATCCGGGAGAGCGGCAAGCCGGGCCGGGAAGCGGCGGGCGAGGTCTCAAGCAGCCTGACCTTCCTGCGCTGGAACGCCGAGGAGGCGAAGCGGTGCACCGGCCGGACGATCCCGTCGAGCGAGCCCGATGTGCGGCTCTGGACGGTGCAACGGCCCGTCGGAGTGGCGGCGATCATCACGCCCTGGAACTATCCGCTCAACACGCTCTGCCGCAAGCTGGGACCGGCGCTGGCGGCCGGGTGCACGGTGCTCCTCAAGCCGGCGCCCGAGACGCCCCTTTCGGCGATCGAGCTGGTGCGCATGGCCGCGGAGGTCGGCTTTCCCGCGGGCGTGCTCAACCTGGTGACGACGTCGCGAGCCGCGGAGGTCGTCGGCGCCTGGCTGGCCGACCCACGGGTGCGCAAGATCGCCTTTACCGGCTCAACGGCCGTTGGCAAGCACCTCGCGCGCGAATCGGCGGCGACACTCAAGCGGGTCTCGCTCGAACTGGGCGGGCACGCGCCGGCGATCGTCTTCGCCGACGCCGATCTCGATCGCGCGGTCGAGGGGATCGTCGCCTCGCGGTTCCGCCACGCCGGCCAGACCTGCATCTGCGTGCAGCGGGTCCTCGCCGAAGACGCGATCGTCGAACCGTTGCTGGCCCGTTTGGCCGAGCGGATCTCCCGACTGCGCGTCGGGAATGGAGAGGACCCGACGGTCGAGGTCGGTCCGCTGATCCACGAGGGCGCGCTCGAACGCGTCTGCGCTCATCTAGACGACGCGGTGGCGCACGGCGCGCGGATCGTCACCGGCGGGCAGCGCCTCCATTTGCCGAGTCCAAACGTCGGCGCCTTCTTCCAGCCGACCCTGCTCGCCGATGTCTCGGCGGAGATGCGCGTCATGCGGGAGGAGACGTTCGGTCCCCTGCTCGCCGTCTCCCGCTTCCGGGGCGAGGAGGAGGCGATCGCGCAGGCCAACGCCACCGACTACGGGTTGGCGGCCTACCTCTTTACCCATCAGGCGGCACGGATCCACCGCCTGGTCGAGCGTCTCGAATTCGGGACGATTGGGATCAACGAAGTCCGGATCATCCACCCCGGTCTGCCCGTTGGGGGAGTCGAGGAGAGCGGTATCGGCCGGGAGAACGGGATTGAGGGGATTCACGAGTACCTGGAGGTTCGGTCGGCGGTCCTGCACGTGCCGGTCGTCCCTCCGACGACCGAGGGTTGAAGGTGTCGACTTGGCTTGACATCGAACGGAGAGGCTTGGTCTACTACGCGCACAATGCCCAAATCGCCTGATTCCAAGAGCAAAGGTTCCCCTTCGACCGGCCCCCGCAGGGGCGCGGCGCCTCCACCTGCGGCGGGATCGAAGACCCGTCGCCGCAAGCCGAGCACGGCGAGCGGGGCGGCCGGCGGCGAGGGGCAATCGAAGGCGATCGGACGTGCCCTCGACATCCTCGACCTCTTCCCCAACGCCGAGACCAACCTCAACCTGACCGAACTGAGCGCGGCGAGCGGCTTCCCGGAGTCCTCGCTCTTCCGCATCCTGACGACGCTCGAGGTCCATCGCTACCTCCAACGCAACGCGGATGGGAGCTACCAGCTGGCGCCGAAGGTGCTCTACGGGACCCTCTACGATCAGGCCGAGCAGATCCGCCAGGTCGTCCACCCGTTCCTGCAGCAGCTCAACAACCGCTTCGATGAGACGGTCAGCCTGGCCTTCCTCTTCGGAGATCGGGTCCAGGTGATCGACACGATCCAGGGGTTCCAGGCGATCCGGGCGGTCAATGTGCTTGGCCGTGTCCTGCCGCCGCACTGCAGCTCGCTGGCCAAGGTCATCACCGCCTTCCAGACCCCGGAACGGATCGACCGGATCATCCAGGTCTACGGTTTGCCTCCCCACACCGAGAGGACGATCACCGACCGCCCAACCCTCCTCGAAGAGTATGCCCGGATCCGGGAGCTGGGCTGGGCGCGGGAGCAGGAGGAGTCGGCGCAGGGCTGGTGCTGCTGTGGCGCGCCGCTCTTCGATCAGCAAGGCCGGTGCTACGGAGCGGTCAGCGTGACGACCCCGACGATCCGCTACTCCGAGACCCTGGAAGAGGAGATCGTCCGCGAGATCCGGCGGATCGCCGACGAGGCCTCGGCGGCCGTCATCGGCTGAGCGATTCCCCCACCTGGTCCCCGTCCCATCCCCCACGGAGTCTGTTTGCTCGACCGGTTCGCCACTTTCCGCGAACCGACCTGTATTGACCTGCATCGATGAGAGGATACTGAAGAAGGTATGAAGATTACTGCGATCCACGAAGAGGTTGTCTCGCTCCGGTCCTCCCTCCGCAACGCCTACATCAACTTCTCCGAGATGACCGTCTCGATCGTCGCGGTCGTCAGCGATGTCGTGCGCGAGGGGCGGCCGGTGGTTGGCTACGGATTCCACTCGAACGGCCGCTACGCCCCGAGCGAGATCATCCGGAAGCGGCTCATCCCCCGGCTGATGGCGGCCGCCCCCGAGGCCCTCTGCGCCGCGGATGGCGTGACGCTCGACCCCATCCGTGCCTGGGACGTCATGATGGCCAACGAGAAGCCCGGCGGACACGGCGAGCGGGCCGTCGCCGTCGGCACGATCGATATGGCGCTCTGGGACCTCGCGGCCAAGATCGAGGAGCGCCCGCTCTTCCGCCTCCTCGCCGACCGCTACCGCGGCGGTGTCGCCGATCCGGACGTCTATGTCTACGCCGCCGGCGGTTAC
>JBEIJP010000440.1:0-3407 GCA_040380245.1 Acidobacteriota bacterium
CAGCTCGGGTTCCCCTCCTCGTCCAGATGGTATAGCTCCCGGTGCGCCCAGACATCGGCGCTGTCGTGCGCGACAAAGATCGGAACGTCGCCGACGATCCGGATCCACTTCTCCCGGGCGTAGCGGGCCAGCGCCAGCCATTGCCGATGGAAGAGGAACTGGAGCCCCCGGTGGCGGTCGATCAACCGTGAATGGTTCTCGCGAAAAAAGTGGAGCGCCGTCGCCTGGCGATCCCGCAAATAGGGATCCCAGGCAGTCCAGGCGACGCCGCCCTGCTGCTCTTTGATCGCGCGGAAGAGCGCATAGTCGTCCAGCCACCATCCCGTCTGGTCTGTAAACAGACGATATTCCCGCACGAGCGGTGCGAGCGGGCCCGCCTCCGCTGCCCGCACGGCGTCGAGCAATCGGTCGACGGACAGTTCGAGAAGAGCCATCTTGGCGGGAATGACCTTGCCATAATCGACCAGGTCGTCGGGAAAGGGCGGCAGGGCGGCCCAATCGGCCGGCGTCAGCAGCCCGTCCTCCGCCAGGCGCTCGGGGCTGATGAGGAGGGGGTTTCCGGCGAAAGCGGAGAAGCACTGGTAGGGCGAGTCGCCATAACCCGTCGGCCCGAGCGGCAGGACCTGCCACAGCCCCTGCCCCGCCTCTTCGAGGAGATCGACGAAGCGGTAGGCCTCGGGCCCCAGATCCCCGATCCCAAACGGCCCCGGAAGCGAGGTCGGGTGGAGCAGGATCCCGCTGACGCGCGGGAACGCTCCCTCCTCATCACCTCTTCTCTCCGTCTCTTCCACGCTTCTCCTCCCCTCCTCTCTGCGGACTGGCTAGGGCGCGGTCGCCACCTCGGTCTTCTCCGTCTTGCCGAGCAGGTACTTGTTGTACCAGCCCAGATAGCGCTCGTAGCGGTCGCGCTGGAACGAGGGCCGACGAATCCCGTGGAACTCGTTCGGGTAGATGATCAACTGCGTGTCGACCCCCAGACTGCGCAGGGCCTGGTACATCTGCTCGCTCCCGGAGACGGGCACATTGAAATCCTTCTCGCCGCAGAGAAAGAGCGTCGGCGTCTTGATCCGATCCGCCTTCAGAAACGGATAGGACAACTTGACATACGTCTCCCACGATTTCGGATTCCAGGGAGGGCCGATCTCGTTGTCATACTGGATGATGTAGTGGTCCACCCCGTAGTACGAGACGGTGAAGGCGGTCCCCGCGCCGCTCGTCGCCGCTTTGAACCGGTTGTCGCTGGCGATCAGATAGTCTGTCAGGATTCCGCCATAACTCCAGCCCCCGACGCCGAGCCGATTCGGATCGGCAATTCCCAACTGGATGACGTGGTCGACGCCGGCGAGCAGGTCCTCGACCTCGTAGTGGCCCCAGTTGGCAAAGATCGCCCGGGAGAACTTGACGCCACGACCGGAGCTTCCCCGGTAGTTAACGGCCAGTACCGCGTAGCCCTGCGCGGCAAAGTACTGCCGCTCGAAGCTGAACGTGTGCTGATCCTGCGCGTTGGGGCCGCCGTGGATGCGGAGCAGGAGGGGAACTTTGGTCCCTTCGACATAGCCGACCGGCGTCGTCAGGAGTCCGTGGACGGGGGTGCCGTCCTTGCTCTTGAACTCGACGCGGCGAGTCCGGCCGAGGCTCAGCCCGGCCATCAGCGCGTCGTTCTGCTTCGTCACCTGACGGAGCGCGCGCCCTTCCAGGGCATAGACCTCCCCGTACTTCTCGTCCCCGCCAGAGAGGAGCGCCGAGCACTTCCCGGCGGCGCTCCAGCTGGAGACGACGACCGGCGGATCGAGCAGCCGCGCCACCTGGCCCGTCCCCAGCGTCAGCTGCATCGGGTAGACGGAGCGGTCATCGGTCACCAGAAAGGCGATCGCTCCCCCGTCGCTGCTGAAGCGGGGGCTGGAGACGCCGCGGTCGAGCGCCTCGACCGTCGGAAACCGCTTCGGCGCCGTGGCGCCATCGGCCGCCACCATGGCGAGGTGGTCCATATTGTAGGCGTCATATTTGCGCTCGTCCGATTCGAGGTAGGTCAGCCAGCGCCCATCCGGGCTCCATTCCGGCTGGCTGCGGCTGACCCGGACGCCGGCGGGAGTGACCGCCCGCTCGGTCGCCCCGGCCTTGGCCTCGACCACGAAGAGCTGGCCCTCCGGCGTCCGATCCGGATCGGTGCTGTGGTTGCTGATGAACGCCAGCCTCTTGCCATCCGGCGACCAGGAGGGAGCGGACTCGTCCCAGTTTCCGGTCGTCACCCGCTCCAGCTTCTTCGTCGCCACCTCAAAGAGGTAGAGGCGGGAGTGGCGACCCGACGGCAGGTAACCCGCGACATCCTGCTTGAACTTGTAGCGGTCGATGACAATCGGTTTCGGCGTCTTCGGGCGGGCCGGGGCGGCCTCCCCGTTTCCCTCTGCCTCGGCGTCCGGATCCGGATCCCCAATCACCAGCGCCAGCCGCGTCGCGTCCGGAGACCACTCGTACCCCTGCAACCGACCCTTGACATCGGTCAGCTGCACCGCCTCACCGCCGTTCCGGTCGAGCACCCAGACCTGACTCCCCTTGGCCGCTCCCTTGCGCGAGGAGGTGAAGGAGAGGTACTTCCCGTCGGGGCTCCAGCGCGGCGAGGACTCTCCCTCCTGTCCAGCCGTCATCTGGCGCTCCTCCTTGCCGTCAAAGCGCGTCATCCAGACGTGAGAACTCGACTTGTCCTCCTTGACGTCGGTCGTCGAGACGACATAGGCGATCCACTCCCCTTCCGGAGAGCATTGCGGGTCCCGCACCTCGCGAAACCGCCCCAGGTCGTCGAGCTGGATCGGTCGACGGGCCGCCTCCTGGGCCCCGCTCGACCCGATCATTCCCATCCAGAGCCCGGCGATCAGCACCACACCGAGGATCACTCGCCGACTCCACTTCCCTTCCCGCCACATTCGCTTGCTCACGTCGCCTCTCCTTTGCTTCTGTGCGCCATCCCGGCCGCGCTCACCGCCTGCCTCTCGTCCTTAAAACCCGATCACCGCAGATTGTCGAGCAGATCGAGCTGCTCCTTCAAGAGATTCTGTCCCACCTTGACCGTCGACCCAAACTCCAGGTAGGGATCTCCCCCCTGCTGATAGGCCGGCCACCTGGGCAGCCCCTTGCCATTCGGATCGCCGGTTCTCGCGAAGTTGACCCAGTAGGTCGAGATCGTCTCGGCCAGCCGCTCATCCACCTCCCGCGGAGCGACTCGCGAAAAGGAGAGGTTCCGAAAGACAGAGGGGATCTCCGCCGCGTGAAACGCCCCGAGATAGTCGCTATTCGGGAGCGGCGGCGCGTGCGAAAAGTAGTACCACCACGCCTTCGCCCGGGTCGTCCCCGTCAGCCGAGCCCAGCGGCGCATCTGGGAAGTGAAGGTGACGTCTCGCAGCAGACTGAGG
>JBEIJP010000441.1:0-3395 GCA_040380245.1 Acidobacteriota bacterium
CACCATGGTATGCCAAAGGTAAATAAGTGTCGCACTTGGAAAATAGAAAATAGGGTTTTATGCATAAAATGCCTAAAGTCCCAGATTAGCCTGTGCACACTGCACAGTGCACACTGCACAGGCTTATCAGAGATCGCACTTTTTGCCTGAACTAGATTTTCACTTGAAAAAGACGTGCTTTAATCTTTGAGTACCAAAAAAAAGCAGTAAGTGTTTTACCTGATAAGTCTGTGCGGACTGAACAGGCTAATCTGGGACGAAACTTTACGCACATGCATTAAGCCTTAGTCGATTATACTTGGGGAGCTGAGTGGCCAGCCTTCCGATAGACAGGGAGATCGCATCGGCAAGTGTCATCATGCAAGAACTGGTCTGGGGAATCCATCTCGTAGCCTTGCCAGCCATTCTGGATAGCTTGTTGCGAGCTATGCTCGTGGCCTTGCGATTTCTCGTGCGACCTCGGCCGGTACCACCCGCACCACTTCCCGCGTCTGGCGCGTTGGTTCTCATCGCGGCGCGCAATGAGGCAGCCACCATTGGGGCAACCGTCTCCTCACTGCTTCCGCTTCTCAAGGAGTGGCCCGGCAGTGAACTTTGGGTAGTCGCTGACCGGTCGGAAGACCAGACGGCGGGACGCGCCAGAGAATCGGGCGCCAGGGTTGTGGAGCGTCGCGATGGCCCCAATGGGAAGGGGGCGGTGCTGAGGTGGTGGCTGGAGACCTACCGCACCGCCTGGGAGGCCAAGTCCGCGGTGGTCATTCTCGATGCCGATAGTCGCCTCCGGCCAGGAAGCCTCGCCCGTCTGGGAGAGGTGATGGCGCAGGGAGCCGATGCCGCCCAGGCGTTGGTTGCTCCGCTCGCCTGTACCACGACGGGACGGCTGGCCGGATGGTCCGAGATTCTCATGCAGCAGATTGAGGATGTGGCCCGTACCAGAATGGGATGGCCGGTTCCTCTTCGTGGTACAGGGATGGCTATTCGGGGAGAACTGTTGGCCCGCCTTGCACCGGTCCTCCGTACCGAAGCGGAAGATCTGGAACTCGATCTGCTGCTCGCAACCGCAGACGCCCGAGTCCAGTTTGTTCCCGAAGCGGTGGTGGACGATCCCAAACCGAAGCGATTGGCCGGCGCCTCTCGTCAACGGGCGCGTTGGCTTCGGGGGCAGGTCGCCGTTCTGCACGACTACCGGCGCGACCTTCTCTCTCTTCTGGTTCACCGACCTGGGCACTCCCGGAGTTGGTTCGGAGATCTCTTTCTCTTCCCCCTTCTCTTTCTTCGACCTAAAATTCTGTTCGTTTGCCTGCGGCTGCTTCTCCTGCCCTTTGCACCTGCCCTGGCTGGACTCGGACTGCTCCTCGATCTTGCCTATTACGGGGCAGGCCTGCTGGTGGTCGATCGCCCGCGACAGTATGCCATCGACCTGCTCTCACTTCCGATCTATGCGTGGATGTGGGGGAGGAGTCTGGTGGTTGCCATCATCCACCGCGGCCGGGAAGGTTGGTTGCGGGCGGGGCGCTAAGGCATGAAGATTCTATTTCCCTACCTCGCGCGCTGGCATTCCGCCAATCGCAGTCGATATCACCAGCTTCTGACGCATCTCTGTCGGCGGGGTCATCAGGTCGTCCTGCTGACGGCTCCACCGATGGCGATCGGAGATATCAGCCAGGATCTGCCCGTCGGGGATCGCACGCAGCGGACGGCGCCCACTCCACCCTTGCCGGAAGGGATGAGCCTCTTTGAACTGCATGGTCCACCTCCCCTCGACCGCTTCTGGCAGTGGGGAGGGGCTCGGACGAAGCTGCTCAAGAAAGGGGTCCTGGCGTTGGCCTCGATTCCACAAATCCGGCGAACCCTCCGCGAGCAAAAGATCGACCTTCTCTTTCTGTACAACCTGCCGCAGGTCCCGCTGCTCGATCTGGTCGACTGTCCTGTCCATTTTGACCTGGCGGATGATCTGGTGGCGATGATGGAGGGGGAGGGGCGTGCGCTCTTCCAGTGGGGGGGGCGGCAGGCGGCTGCGGCGGTGCAGGCGAGGATGCTGGCCAAGGCGACGACTGTCACCGTGGCGTCCCGCGTCCTCGAGGCAGAGGTCCAACGCCAATCGCTCTTTCTGCCCAATGGCGCTGACCTCGTCGAACTCGACCGGATCTCGTCATCGCCGCTGATTGGAGAGGGGACAGCCGTCGACGATCCCTGGGGAATCGGGCCGGTACCACGCCCGGTGATCGGATTTGTCGGGGCGTTTGAGTACTGGGTCGATCTGGAGCTGGTTCTGGCGGTCGCCGCCCGTCAGCCCGAGATGACGTTTCTGCTGGTAGGGGGAGGGCGTCGCCTGGCGGAACTTCAACGCCGGATCCAGGAACTGCAACTTCGGAACGTCCGTTTGACAGGACCACAGCCCTACTCTCTCGCGATGCAGGCCGTCCGGCGCATGGACGTCTGCCTGCTGCCCTTCACCCATTCTGCGGTCTCTGACGGATCGTGCCCACTCAAGCTCTTCGAATACGCGGCGCTCCAACGCCCTGTCGTCAGCACCACGACGACGGAAGTCGGGCGCCTCGGAGACGGCTGGGTCTTCTTCGCTGACGAGCCGGATGATGTGGCCGCCACGCTGCAGCGAGTGCTCACCGATCGGGCGACCACGGCCAGAGCGGTGGCTCGCGGCCGGGAACTGGTCGAGACCACCTACCAGTGGCCACTCCTCACGGAACGCTTGGAGGCCTACCTGCTCCAGCAGGGGCTTCGGTCACTGGCGCGGCGATCACCCGAACCCCCTCCAGCCAGGTGAGGTTGGTGCGTGGATCGACGACCAACCGCGCCTCGATGCGATCGCCGGCTCGAAGCGATTGGAGCGCCTTCTCGTCGGGGATGGAGAACCCCATCGTCATGGGCTTCATATAGCCGGGGATCTCTTCGTGGGCGATGATGGCCCGCTTCCGGTTGAGATCGATCGTCTCGACCCGTCCTTGCAGGTTGTACTCCCGGATGGCGTTTGCCGCCGCTCCCGTTGGCCTGGGCTGGTCGGCACATCCCCCCGCGATGATCAACAGCCCGCAGATCAAGGACCACCCACCGAGCAGACGCCACGCTCTCCCGCGCGTCTGACCAGGGATTGTCCGACGGCCTTCTCTCATCGATCTCCTCCTCCCTTGCCATTCCCCATTCGATGAATCCAGTCAGGGCCAGTCACGGATGATAGTGGTAGGCGCGCATCGAGACGAGGGTCCCCGCCAGCCGTGGTTCCAGGCTGCGCATCGGGATCAGGTTACGACGGCTCGCCTCTTCCCCCGCCGTCTTCCAGGAGGCTCGCAGGCTCAACTCCCAGCTCTCCATTCGCATCCGGTCGAGAGCGTACATTGCCTCCTGGTGCCTTCGCATCGCCTCCTCCTGACCGG
>JBEIJP010000442.1:0-3377 GCA_040380245.1 Acidobacteriota bacterium
CGCCGCCACACGCGGAACCGCTTCGACCACGTTCCTCTTCGCCATCCCGCGCAGCTGCTCGTAGATGGCCTTGACCCCCAGCAATTTTGAGTCCCGGGCTCGCCGGTCGGTGATCGAGAGCAGCGCCTCGGCAACCCGATCTGATTGGGCGTTGAAGAACAGACCGATCGGCCGTTGACTTGCGTGTGCGTCGTCCACGATCGGCTGCAGGGCTCGGCAAAAGTCATCGAAGAGTACGTCCATGACGATGGAGACGAAGCCTGGCTTGAAAGTCTCGACCATTCTATGGCTCGCACTGATGGCCATCCCACTGATGCCACTCTTGTTCGCGACTTCCTGCTCGATGATCTTGACGCAGTCGGCAATCACCTGTGTTCGCTTGGGGTGGGTACCAAACTTCTGAAGCAGCGTCACCCTAGGCGTTGCTGAAGACTTTGCTTGCACCAGCTCAATGACGCCCGGGTGGGTCACGACATCGAGCACAGTTCGCCCTCGATGGTGCGTGCTGATCGCCACTTCGTCAGACAGTGGAGGGTTCATCATCACCGTCGATTGACGATCCCCCAACCCAGACCGCATTGCCCATGCCTGACTAGCTGCCCAGTCCTGCGCGGTGAGTCCCACGCTCAGCACAATCCCCCAGGCAACAGCCCATCGTCCGCGCCTGGCCCCCTTCAGATGCAATCGGTAGCGTCCCACCTGCCCCTCCTCTCTCCCATACGATATCCGCGGCAGCGGAAGGTCAGACATCCCGGTCCGCCAGCTCGGCCCACCGCGTCAGATCACGATCGAGGGCCGGCTCGAGCGACTGTAACTCCCCATAGAGTTGCGCGACTACCTGATGGTCGCTGGCGCGCTCGAGCAGGGTCGCCTCGATCTCCGCTTTTCGTGCCTCCTGCTGCGCGATACGCTCGACCAGTTGCTCCAGTTCGCGCTTCTCCTTAAATGAAAGGCGCTTTGTCGGTGATCCCGGCTCGTCTACAAGCGCACGTTGCGGGGAAGCGTTGACTGGGTCGACTCTTCGCCCCTCTCGGACCGTCCGCTCTTCGAGCTGGCGCTCCCGGAACGCACTGTAGTTTCCCGGGTACTCGCGGATGCGTCCCTCCCCCTCGAAGCGAAAGATCGTCTCGACGGTTCGATCGAGAAAATACCGGTCGTGGCTGACGATAACCAGGCACCCCGGAAAGCGGTCGAGGTAGGCTTCGAGCGCGACCAGGGTTGGCAGGTCTAGATCATTTGTCACCTCATCGAGAAGGAGCACATTCGGCGCCGCCATCAGCTCGCGCAAGAGGGCGAGCCGTCGACGCTCCCCTCCGGAGAGAGACCCGATCGGTTGGTATTGCGTCGCCGGTGGAAAGAGAAACCGATCGAGCATCTGACTTGCCGTCAGCTCCTCGCCATCGGCCAGCTCGATCCGCTCGGCCACCTCGCGGAGGTGATCGATCAGTCGCTGTGTCGGGTCTGCCTGCTGGATCTCCTGGCGGTAGTAGCGCAGGCGGACGGTCTGTCCGAGTTCGACCTTGCCAGCCTCCGGACGTTTGCTTCCGGCGAGGAGCTCGAGCAATGTCGTCTTCCCGGACCCGTTGGGGCCGATGACGCCGATCCGGTCTCCCCGCTTGAAAGAGTAACTAAAATCACGAATGAGCACGCGCTCGCCATACCCGTGCGTCAGCCCCTCAACGGCCAGGATTTTCCCACCCAGCCGGGTCGTTTCAAACTCCAACTCGAGCGTTCTGCGCCCCGCCTGATCGGCGGTGGCCTGGCGGGCCTGTTCGATGACCGACTCCGCCCGCTCGATCCGCGCCTTGGCCTTGGTCGTCCGGGCTTTTGCTCCCCGTCGAAGCCACTCCAGCTCTCGTCGCGCCATCTGCCGAAGCTTCTGCGCTTCGACCGCTTGTCGATCCTCTTGTGCCTGTTTCTGTTCAAGATAGCGGGCGTAGTTGCCGAGGTAGCTCCTGACTTGCCCACGATCGAGCTCGATCGTCCGAGCCACCACCCGGTCGAGAAAGTACCGGTCATGAGTCACCAGCAGGATGGCTCCCGGAAACTCTCCGAGCGCTCGCTCCAGCCAATCGACTGTCTCGGCATCGAGGTGGTTGGTCGGCTCATCCAGAATCAGGAGGTCCGGTTCTGTCAGAAGGCTATGGGCGATCGCCACCCGCTTGCGCTGTCCACCCGAGAGCGTCCCCATCGGCGCCGCCCAATCGAGCACCCCCAGATCGGTCAACATCGCCTTCGCCCTGGCCTCGATCTGCCAGGCCCCAATCACCTCGAGTTCGTGCGCCAGCTCCGCCACCCGAGACAGGAGCTTCTGCTCGGTCCCCCCCTGAACTGCCAACTCCTGACACGCGACCTCATATTGCCGAATTCGGTCGAGCTTGTCGCGAAGGGCGCCATTTCCCCCCTCAAAGACCGCCTCCAGAATCGTCTCCCGCGGATCGAAGGGGGGATCCTGAGGCAACATCGCCACCTGCCGATCATTGGCCAGGACTACCCGACCCGCATCCGGTGTCTCCTCGCCCGCGATGACCCGCAACAACGTACTCTTTCCTGATCCATTGGCCCCGATGACCCCGATCTTCTCCCCCCCGTCCAATCCAAACGTCACCTCGGAGAAGAGAGGCTTGATCCCAAAAGTCTTGGCGATCTTTTCCACCGACAACAATGCCATCCCTACCTCCTTTCTAAGCCTGGCGCGTCCTCTTTGCGAGGGAAGCTCATCATCCAGAAGAAGAGTACAAGTGCGCCCAAAAGTCCGCCCCAGACCACCCAGAGGAGAACTCGCGGACCCGTTGTCTCATAAAACTGGCCGATCAACCAGGGAAGAACCATCGCTCCCCCGCTTGAACACGCGAAAAACCGCCCGGTCAGCCTCCCCGTCAAGGTGATACGTCGCTCGGCGAAGGCGAGGGTCGTCGGAAAGATCGACGCAAAGGAGAGCCCCAAACCCGCCACGCCCAACCAGAGCGATAGTCCCGCTTCCCGGCTCACCATCAGCAGCGTCGCACTCGCCAGCGCCCCTCCCAGCGCGGACAGCAGAATCACTCGAGGGCGCAATCGGATGGTCAGCGGGATGAACGCCAGCCGACCCACCGTCAAGGTTCCCCAGTAGATCGAGTTGAGGTAGGACGCACTCGTCGGACTCAACCCGGCGGCCTTACTTCCATACGTGAAGATCCAGTTTCCCATACTCGATTCAGCCCCGGTATACAAAAAGAGAAAGAGCCCAATCAGAACCGGGAGGGACGATGGCCCGTCCCCCTCCGCTGCCCGTTCGGCCGATCGTGCATGGGCTGGCCCCGGCACGCGGATGATCCAGCAGGCGATGGGCACCACCAGCAAGGCCAGCAGGCTGTATCCGAGATGAATCCCTCCAG
>JBEIJP010000443.1:0-3375 GCA_040380245.1 Acidobacteriota bacterium
CCGGGGGAACGGGCGCCGGAAAGACGACGATGCTCAACTCGCTCTCCGGGTTCATTCCCCACAACGAGCGGTTGGTGACGATCGAAGACTCGGCGGAGCTGCTTCTGCAGCAGCCTCACGTCGTCCGTCTCGAGACCCGTCCGCCGAATATCGAGGGGAAGGGCGAGATCACGCAGCGGTCCCTTCTGCGGAACGCCCTGCGGATGCGCCCCGACCGGATCATCGTCGGCGAGGTGCGCGGCGAGGAAGCCATCGATATGCTCCAGGCGATGAATACCGGTCACGACGGGGGAATGACGACCATCCACGCCAACTCTGCCCGGGACGCCCTCTCCCGCCTGGAGACGATGATCGCGATGTCAAACCTGCGCATCTCCGATCGGGCGATGCGGCAACAGATCAGCTCCGCGATCCACCTCATCCTGCAAGTCTCCCGCATGGGAGACGGCTCCCGCAAAGTGGTCAGCGTCTCGGAGATCCTCGGCATGGAAGGTGAGGTCATCACCATGCAAGAGGTCTACAAGTACGTCCGCACCGGCGTCGGTCTGAAGGGGGAGGTGCAGGGGCAGTTCCGGCCAACGGGAATCCGCCCCCGTTTCTCCGAGCGGCTCGAGCAGTACGGATTCAAGCTGCCTCCCCATCTCTTTGAGTCCGCCTGGTCCTGATCGGACTGCCGGGCTGCCCCGCGGTGAGCCGGCGCGGCGTGATTCAGTACGGAAGCGAAACCCATGAGTCTACTCTACCTTGAAATTGTTCTGGTCGGGATTACCTTCTTCTTCCTGACGCTGGCGATCTACTACTATGTGAGTCGCGACACAGACACCTACCGAAGGCAGGTCGAGGAGCAGCTCAAGAAGATCGTCGAGGCGCAGGGCGGGGTCAGTCAGCGCGAAATTGAGATTCTGCGCGAAGAGATTCTGCTGAGCACGGTCCCGTTCTTTCATCGGCTCCTGATCCGGTTCTCCATCTTCACTCGCCTGCAAGCGATTCTGAGCCAGGCTGAGATGACGATCTCCGTCTATCGCTTCATTCTCTTCAGCCTGATTGGCGGATTTTTCGTCGGAGTGCTCATCTTTCTTCTCTCCGGCTCGCTGATGGCGATGTTGATCAGCACGGGGATCGTCATGTTCGCGCCGCTGCTCTACGTCCTGCATCTGCGGAGCAAGCGGTTCGATCGGTTTCTCGAGCAGCTGCCCGACGCGCTCGAGATGATGGTTCGGTCGTTGCAGGCTGGTCATAGCTTCAGTTCCGCGCTGCAGATGGTCGCGACTGAGATGCCCGAACCGATCGCACGGGAGTTCGGAAAGACCTACGAGGAGCAGAACCTTGGGCTGAGCCTCAAGGCGGCGCTGGAGAACCTGGTCAGCCGCGTTCCCTTGCTCGATCTCAAGCTCTGTGTGACCGCGGTGCTGATTCAGCGGGAGATCGGCGGTAATCTCTCCGAGGTCCTCCGCAATATCAGCCACACGATTCGCGAACGATTTCGCATTCAGGGCGAGGTGCGCGTCAAGTCGGCGCAAGCGCGACTCTCCGGATACATTGTCAGCGCCCTCCCCTTCTTCCTCTTTTTCTGGATCAACCTCTTCAACGCGGACTATATGAAGCCGCTCTACGAGCATCCGAGCGGGTATACCATCCTGGGAGTCGGGATCGGCATGCAGGTGGTAGGATGGCTGGTCATCAAGAAGATCGTCCGCATCGAGGTCTAGCCGCGCTCGCGAGTCGACCATGGACGCGGAAGAAGCGCAGGGAAGAAAGTCAGCGGGGGGAGAGGAAGCGGGGAAGCGGGGAAGCGGGGAAGCGAGGAAGCGAGGAAGCGAGCAAGTATGGATATCGCGGGACTGATATTGTACGGCGCGATTGGTCTGGCGGTCAGCAGCCTGGTACTGGCGGCTTACTGGGTGTGGGCCCGGCCCACGGATCCGTTGCAGTCGCGGTTGAAGAAGATCAATTCCGATTTTCTTCCGGAAGTGGAGCAGCCACCGATGACGACGGTGGTCGTCGATCGGGTGATCAAGCCGATGGTGAGTCTGCTGCCGGCCTCTCCCCGCAATGTCCGCCGACTCCGTCGACGGCTGATGCAGGCCGGGTTCTGGGGAGAGAACGCGGTGACCATCTACCGCGCCACGGCGCTGACGGCTTTTTTTCTCCTGCCCGCGCTGACGATCTTTGTTGGGCGAGTCTTGCTCGGATTGCCATTCGATCAATCGTTGCTTGGACTGGTGGCGGTGGCCTTTGGATTCGGACTGCTCCTCCCTTCGATCGCGGTTTCGCGGCTGATTGCCAATCGGCAGAATCGGATCAGCCGCACGCTGCCGGACGCGCTCGACATGATGGTTGTCTGCGTCGAGGCGGGGCTGGGGTTGAACGCGGCGTTGGTACGGGTTGGACAGGAGATGCAGCTCGTCGAACCATCCCTCTCCCAGGAGCTGGAGGTGACCAACCGGGAGATCCGTGCCGGCAGACCGCGTGATGAAGCCTTGCGGAATTTAGGCGACCGGACCGGAGTGGCTGATCTCAAGGCCCTCGTGGCGATGCTGGTCCAAACAGACCGCTTCGGAACCTCGATTGCCGACTCGCTCCGAGTCTTTGCCGATTCGATGCGAACCCGTCGCCGTCAGCGGGCAGAAGAAAAGGTGGCGAAGGCGGCGATCAAGTTGATTTTCCCGTTGCTCTTATTTATCTTTCCCGCGCTTCTGATCGTTCTGCTTGGGCCGGCGCTGATCAAACTCCCCGCCCTTCTCGGGGCCGCGGCAGAGTGATCCTCCGGCGCCAGTTCGTCCTCGCAGAACGCTGGCGAGACGCACGCCAGGAGCGGAAGGAAGAACAGCCGAGGCAGAAGGAGCCGAGAGGGGGGCCGCGGTTGACCACCGAAGAAGGAGAGTTCATATGCACTTGTTGGTTGCCATGTTGTTGCAGACAGGGGAACGTCCCGATCTGACGATCAATTACATCATCATTGGAATTCTGCTGGTGGTGGCCGCCCTTCTCAGCATCATTGTGGTGCGTCGTCGGATGAAGGAACAGGATGACGACTGGGATGTCTAGTCGCCAGGAAGGCTTGGTCTCGTGGAAGGTAGACTGGTTCACGCAGCGAGTGGGCGGTGTGTCGCTGAGCGAGTCGTCGTGGCGAACAGCGCCTTGACACGTCTGCGTGGATTGATGTTCCGTCGTCGCTTGGGGGTGGAGGAAGGCCTGTGGTTGCGCCCCTGCCAAAGTGTTCATACCTGGTGGATGTTCTTTCCGATCGACGTTCTCTTTCTGGACCGTCGGCATTCCATTGTCAGCTTGATCGAGTGTCTTCGTCCTTTTCGTCTCACATGGCCGAGGTGGAGTGCGACGAGTGTCATTGAGCTCCCGGCGGGAACGATTGCG
>JBEIJP010000444.1:0-3373 GCA_040380245.1 Acidobacteriota bacterium
CACATCTGCAACAACCGAACGGGCACCAGCGGATCCGCGTTCATCTCGGAGTGGGCAATGCCCGTCCCGGCCGTCATCCGCTGGACCTCTCCCGGGTGGATGATCCCTTCTCCCCCTGTGCTGTCCCGGTGGGCGAGTGCACCCTCCAGGACGTAGGTGACGATCTCCATCTCCCGGTGCGAGTGGGTCGGAAATCCCGCTCCTCCCCGGATCCAGTCGTGATTGAAGACCCGCAATGGCCCAAACTGCACATTCGCCGGATCGTAGTAGTGATCAAAACTGAAGAGCCAGTAGGCGGAGAGCCAGTCGCTCTCCAGGTGATACCGTTCCTTTGCCCGGATGATCTTCATCTCCCCTTCCCTCCCTTCAGCGTCGCTTCGTCAGGAGGCCGTCGATCGACCACCCGCCCCCTCCCCGCACCATCAGGACCACGCCCAGCGCCACCATCAGCAGGTGGTACTCAAATCCCTCGCCCGCCGCCTGGCCCCCCCAGTTCATGAAGAACCCATGCTGCCAGTGTACCAACCCAATCGCCCCCACCATGATCAACGTCAAACTGAAGGCGCAGAACCGGGTCAGAAACCCCAACACCAGCGCCAGTGCGCCGAGCGACTCTCCCAGGATTACCAGAAAGGCCACCACCGCCGGCATCCCCATCCCCGTCATGAACTCCATCGTTCCAAGGAACCCATAGCCCCCGAACCAACCCAGTAACTTCTGGGCTCCGTGAGGGAACATGACCCCTCCCAACGCGATCCGCAGCAACGCCGGAACCCAGTCTTCGGTCGTCTCCAATACCCATCTGGCCATTACGTCTCTCCTTACCGCCGTCAAGCTGGTCCAGGTGATGGACCTCTCGGCTCTTGTTCCCTCTCCAACAATTTCCCCAGTAATTCGAAGAGCACCGCCTGCTCCTCCCGGGTCAATCTTCCCAGGGCCTGCTCGGCAAACCCGATCACCTCTGCCGAGGTGCGCGCTAAAAAATCGACTCCGCTCGGCGTCAACTCGACCCACTTGACCCGCCGATCCTCTCCCCCCTCCCGCCGCACCACCCCCATGCCCTCCAAAGGGTCGATCACCTTCGTCACATTCGCCCGGGAGGAGAGCATCCGTCGCCCGATCTCCACCTGCTGGATCGGCTCCCCCGCCCCATTCAAGATCCGCAGGACATTGTAGTGGTTGTCCGTCAACTCCCATCGATGAAACCACTCGTCGGACTGCCGCCAGAGACGATCCCCCACCCGCATCAGGCGCACCAACGCCTGCTCGGCCACTGACTTCGGAATGGGCGCACGTCTCTTCTTCACGAACCCCATCCTGACCCTCCTTCTCCCTATTTGTCAAGAAGGAAACTGCTTCTCAGGAAACAACTGTAATCGAGAAGATTGAAATGGGAATCATCGACAGATGGGCCAGGCTATCCGAGAAAAGAGGAGAGCGACGTCGGGTCTTCTTCAACGAAAAACGGCGACATCGAAGGAGAATCATCCGCGGGGCTTCACCGGAAGGAGAGGGGAGAGTATGCTGCGGGGAAGATCGAGGGGGGATGGCCCCCAGGTGAGCCTCTGAAACAAAGGAGTAGGACGAGATGGGACAGGACGGGAAGCGACGATTACGAAGCCGGGACTGGTTTGAGCCGCTCGACAAGAGTGGGTTTATCCACCGGAGTTGGATGAAGAATCAGGGATATCCGGATCACGTCTTTGACGGGCGGCCGGTAATTGGGATCTGCAACACGTGGTCGGAGTTGACACCGTGCAACGGCCATTTTCGTCAATTGGCCGAGCACGTGCGACGAGGGATCTACGAGGCGGGCGGGTTTCCATTGGAGTTTCCAGTGATGTCGCTGGGAGAGAACCTGATGAGGCCGACGGCGATGCTCTTCCGGAATCTGGCGAGCATGGACGTCGAGGAGACGATCCGGGCGAACCCGCTCGACGGAGTAGTCCTGCTGGTTGGCTGCGACAAGACGACGCCGGCGTGTCTGATGGGGGCGGCGAGTTGCGATCTGCCGACACTGGCGATCTCAGGGGGCGCGATGCTCAACGGAAAGTTCCGGGGAGGGGAGATCGGCTCAGGAACCAACGTCTGGAAGTTCAGCGAGGAGGTGCGGAGCGGAGCGATGCCGCTCTGCGATTTCCAGGAGGCGGAGAGCTGTATGAGCCGCTCGGCGGGCCACTGCATGACGATGGGGACGGCCTCGACCATGGCGAGCATCGTCGAGGCGCTCGGCGTCGGGATGCCGATGAATGCGGCGATTCCGGCGGTCGACGCCCGGCGGTACGCCCTTGCGCATCAGGCGGGGCGACGAATCGTCGAGATGGTCGACGAGGATCTGCGCCTCTCACAGATTCTGACGCGCGAAGCCTTCGAGAATGCGGTGCGGGTCGTCGGAGCGATCGGCGGCTCGACCAACTCCGTCATCCACCTGCTGGCGATCGCGGGACGGATGGGGTCGACTTCCAGCTGGCCGACTGGGATCGACTCGGGCGGGAGGTCCCCTGTCTCGTCAATCTCATGCCGTCGGGGAAGTATCTGATGGAAGACTTCTACTACGCAGGGGGAGTTCCGGCGGTCATTCGCGAGTTGGGCGACCTGATCCATCGGGAGGCTCTGACCGTCAATGGACGGACAATCGGAGAGAATACGGCCGACGCCCCGTGTTGGAACCGGGAGGTGATCCTCCCATTTGACCAACCCTTTGCCAAACAGGGCGGGATCGCCGTGCTGAGAGGCAACCTCTGCCCGAACGGAGCGGTCATCAAGCCCTCGGCGGCGACCCCATCCCTGATGCGCCACCGCGGCCAGGCGGTTGTCTTCACGTCGATCGAGGACTTCCACGCGCGGATCGACGATCCGGATCTCGAGGTCGATGAGTCGAGCGTTCTGGTCCTGCAGAACTGTGGACCGAAGGGCTACCCGGGAATGCCCGAGGTCGGGAACATGCCGCTGCCGCCCAAGCTGCTGCGACAGGGCATCACCGATATGGTCAGGATCAGCGACGCGCGGATGAGCGGCACCGCCTATGGTACGGTCGTGCTCCACGTCGCGCCCGAGGCGGCGGCGGGGGGCCCACTCGCCCTCGTCCGCAATGGCGACTGGATCCGGCTCGACGTCGAGGCTCGGGAACTCGAACTGGAGGTTCCGGAGGACGAACTCGCCCGGCGGCGCGCCAGCTGGCAAGCGCCAGTCCTTCCTCATACGCGCGGCTACTACCAGCTCTACACGACCCACGTCCTGCAGGCCGATCAGGGAGCCGACTTCGATTTTCTGGTCGGGAAGAGTGGGGTGGAGGTCACCCGAGAGTCCCATTGAGGCGAAGCGGAGGGGACTTCGCTTCCTCTTGAGAACCCCGGAAGCTTGAGAACCCTGG
>JBEIJP010000445.1:0-3368 GCA_040380245.1 Acidobacteriota bacterium
CCGATGGAGATCAAGGGGGGGGGCCCAACGCGCGATCCCGGGCTCAGGCGCTGCTCGACGAGGTCGGGCTGCACGACCGGGGGCACCACTATCCCTCGCAGCTCTCTGGCGGAGAACAGCAACGAGTCGCCATCGCCCGCGCCTTCGCCAACAATCCCCGGATTCTGCTGGCGGACGAACCGACGGGGAATCTCGACTCCCGCAATGGCGAGCACATCTTCGATCTGCTGCTGCGGATCAACCGGGAGCGGGGAGCGACCCTCGTGCTGGTGACCCACGATGATGCGCTCGCCAACCTGGCCGATCGCCGGATCAGCCTGCGCGACGGAAGAGTCGTCGAGGACCGTGTGGTCGCCAAGACCCAGGAAAAGGGGGTGGTATGATCTTCTCCATGACGCTCGCGTGGTGGGAATTGCGCGCCTCGTGGCGGCGATTGATCTTCTTCTTCCTCTCAATCGCGATTGGAGTGGGAGCGATCGTCAGTCTGCGCTCCCTGGTGCAGAACCTCAAGGAGTCGGTCGCCCGGGAGTCCCGCTCCCTTCTCACCGCCGATGTGCAGGTCGCCTCGAACAGTGCCTGGACACCCGAAGCGCGCGCGGTTCTCGACCGCATCGCGCGCCTGCCGGCGGTGACAGGCCGCACCGAGATGCTCGAAATGGCGACGATGCTCCGCGCGGCGGAGCGTCCGGACGCGCCTCCACGCCTCGCCGAGTTGAAAGCTGTTCAACCCGACTTCCCCTTCTACGGGGAGCTGACCTTGAGCGGAGGCGCCCCCTACTCGCACCAACTCCTGCGGGACCGGGGAGTCCTAGTCCGAGAGGGGACCCTGGCTTCCCTCTCCCTGCGCGTCGGGGATCGAGTCCGCATCGGGACCCTCGAATTCACCATCCGCGGCACCATCGAAAAAGAGCCCGGCAACACGATGAACGCCTTCAGCCTGGGGCCGCGGGTGCTCCTCGACTACGAGGACGCCGCCCGCGCCGGCCTGCTCACCTTCGGCAGCCGAGTCCGCTACCGGGCCCTCTTCAAGACCAGCGAAGCCGGCATGGAGCCGGTCGTCAACGCGCTGCGGGAATCGCTCAAGGATCAGCCGGGCCTCAATGTCCGCTCGTTCCGCTACTCCCAAGACCGACTGAGTGAGTCGCTGACCCGGGTCGAGGACTATCTCAGCCTGATCGGCCTCGTCATCCTCGTCCTTGGCGGCATCGGCATTTCGAGCGTGACCCAGGTCTTCGTTCAACAGAAGATGCGCACCATCGCCGTGCTGAAATGCCTCGGCGGAACCAATCGCCGGGTTCTGGGAGCATATCTTCTCCAGGTACTGACCCTGGGCGCGATGGGGAGTCTCCTCGGACTGGGTCTCGCCTGGGCCGTCATGGCCATTCTCCCGCGGCTGCTCGGCGACCGAATCCCGTTCAACCTCACCTTTGGGCTGACGTGGCAGGCCACCCTCCAGGGGCTTGGCGTCGGATTGTTGATCGCGCTGCTCTTCTCGCTGATGCCCTTGTTGCAAATCCGACGGATCAAGCCGATCCTCGTCCTCCGCAGCGCCGAAACCACGGGGCGGCGACGGTTCGACTGGCAGCAGATCCTCGTTGGCGGCGTCGTGGTCGCCGGACTGCTCAGCCTCGCGGGATGGCAGGCCGGCTCGTGGCGGATCGGGGCCATCTTTCTGCTCGGCCTCGCCACCGTCACCTTTCTCCTCGCGCTGGCGGCCAGTCTCCTGATGAAGGGATTACGTGGTCTCAGTTGGATCCCCTCTTTCCCGCTCCGACAGGGGGTCAACAGCCTCTACCGACCCGGCAACCAGACACGGGTCATCCTCATGGCAGTGGGACTGGGAATTTTTCTTGGCGTCTCGGTTCGGAGCCTGCAGCTCAACCTGCGCGACGAATTCGCCCTCGATCTGCGCAACCTGCAGGCGGACCTCTATATGATCGACATTCAACGCGATCAGCGGGAGGAGATCGCCCGAATCGTCGAGACCTCGACGGGAACCAGGCCAACGATCCTTCCGACGGTCCGAACCCGGATCGCCTCGATCAACGGCCAGTCTGTCTCCGCCGACCGTCCCCGACGTCCCTCCGAAAACCAGGGGATGCTCGGGCGGGAATATGTCGTCACCTACCGGTCTTTTCTGGAGTCGAACGAGACGCTCGTCGCCGGCACCTTCTGGAATGAGACACCGGCGACCGAGCCAGAGATCTCGATCGAGGACCTCCTTCACCGGGAACTGGGGCTCAATCTTGGCGACCGGGTCGGATTCGACATTCTGGGGCGGTCCCTCACCGCCCGGGTCACCAGCATTCGTCGAGTCGATTGGCGCAACGCGCGTACTGGCTTTCTGATCGTCTTCCGCCCCGGAGCACTCGCCGAGGCGCCAACGATGTACATCAGCGCCCTCCGCGGCCCCGCGTCCAGCACCGATCGGGCCCGCCTCCAGCGGGAGATCGTCGAGCGATTTCCGAACGTCTCGACCATCGACGTCCGCGATATCATCGAGATCGCCCGGGGAATCATCGAGAACGTCTCCCTGGCGATCTCTTTTGTCGGAGCTTTCGTCTTTCTGAGCGGGCTGCTGATCCTGATCGGTTCGATCGCCATGACCAAGTATCACCGGCTCTATGAGGCGGCGATCCTGAAGACACTCGGCGCGCGCCGGCGGCTGATCGTTCTGGTCACCCTCATCGAATACAGCATCCTCGGAACACTGGCCGGCCTGCTCGGCTCGCTTGCCGCCATCGGTCTCACCTGGGCGATCAGCGAGAAGGCGCTCCAGATTGCCTGGCACTTCAGCCCCGGTGTCAACCTTCTTGGACTCGCCATCGGGGCGCTGCTCGTCAGTCTCGTCGGCTTGCTCGCCAGTGGAGATGTGCTGGTTCGGAAACCCCTCGGCATTCTCCGCAATGAATGATCCGGCTCATCGGGCGATGCTGGAGAGTCGTGACATCCGTTCGATCGGCTGCTATACTCCGTTGCTGTCCTGAGTGGTCAAATGGGGGCGACCAGTCGACACTAGTTCATGCCCCCATCACTCTTGTCGCCCGTCCTTGTTCTGCCAATCCTTCATCTGTCTGGTCCTGAACAAGATAGAAAATTGGAGAAGGCAGTAAAGCAGGCAGTTAGTAAGCGTAAGTCAAAACGTGGTAGGCACCATCCGAAAGGACCTGATATGTGGAATCGACTGAAGCGGCTTTTTCGATCGATCTTCGGGGGTATCATCGATAGCGCCGAGGATCCCGAGTTGATCCTCCAGCAGCTGATCCGCGATATGAATGACCAGGTCCCGAAGATGCGGGAGAACGTCGCCTCTGTTATGGCGACCGAGAAGCGGCTTGCCCGAGAGATCGAGGCCAACAAAGCAAAGC
>JBEIJP010000446.1:0-3368 GCA_040380245.1 Acidobacteriota bacterium
ACTTTGGTCAAAATGATGGAAACCCTGTCTGGGCCGGTCCAGGACCAAATTGTCGAGCACCTGCGTGACTACATCGCCGAAATCCAGGATGAGCGGCAATGGAATGGCGCTTTTCCAGCGCTCTCAGAGGGAGTTGGTGGCTGCTGCCCGTCGAGCGAAACAAGAGGTCGCTGCGGGAAAGGCTGAGGTCATGGACGCCTCTCATCTATGAAATCAGCGAGGTTCCCAAACAAAGGTGAAGAGATCTGGTCCGTTCGTATCACAATGCTGGAGTGGTAGCGGGGGAGACGGTGACTTGGTTCTGGACCGGGGAACATGACGAGTACGTGCCGTACTTCAGATAAGCATACGGCCCAACCAACCAAGGGCTTAGAGGACCAGCGTCGGCAGTCTCCCTCGCTCTGTTTCGCTGGGCGCGAGAGTGCGACACTCAAACTGGATGACGGTATGGCCGATGCCGAACTCGTGCCGCAGGAAGAAGGCCATCTGGCGCTGCAATGGAGTCATCTCGCTGAGCCGCAGGTCGTCCAGCACGCAGTGCATCGAGAGGCAGATGTAGTGTGACGTGATCTCCCAGACGTGCAGGTCGTGAACCTGGTGCACGTCCGGGAAGACTTCGCGGAGTCGCGTCTCCAGTCGGCGAAGGTCGATCTCGACTGGCTTTCGTTCGAGGAGGATCGTTGTCGCCTCCCGAATCAGATCCCAGGCCCACTTCCCGACGAAGAGGGCGACCATCATGCTGAGCAGGGGATCGATCGCGCGCCACCCGCTGAGATGGAGCACCACTCCACCCACGACGACAAAGATCGACGAGATCCCATCGGCCAGCAGATGAAGCCAGGCCCCACGGGTATTGAGGTCCTCGACACCCGCCCGCCACAGCAGGACGATGGTGATCGCGTTGACCAGAAGGCCGGCGACCGCGACCACCAGCAGCTCGACCGACGAGATCGGAACCGGATGAAACAGCCGCTCAATGCCTTCGTGAAGAATCCAGAACAGAGACAGACCAGCCCCAGTCCGTTGACCAGGGCCGCCAGTACCTCGATCCGGTAGAGCCCAAAGGGCAGCTGATCACTGCAGGGGCGCGCCGCCAGGTGAAAGGCGAGAAGGCTGATCCCCAGGGCGATCACATGCGATAGCATATGCACGCCATCACTGATCAGCAGCAGGCTGCCGGTCCACCATCCCGCCACCAGTTCGACTCCCATCATCAGGAGGGAGATCCCCATCGCGATCCACAGCGCTCTCCGCTGCCGCGGCCGATGACTCCTCCAATGGCCGAGGGAATGGGCGTGATCGTGCGAAGGGTGGTGATGGTGGTGATCTCCGGCCGCGTGGCCAACGCCCCCCGGACAAGCCTCCCCCGGCAGCGGGTGATGGAGCTGTGGGTGCTCACATTCGAGCCGCGTTTCAACGGCTGGCGCGGGCCAATCGATCCCCGCGTCTCCCCTTGCCTCTCTCATTGCCACCGCTTTCCCTCCCCGTCAGAAGATGGGCCATCCGGACGGAGCCAGTTTGCGGACGACTCCCCGCCTTGTCACTCCCTTTCCGGTGAATGGTCATCAAATCCAGGTTAGTGGGAGCGGATTGCCGCTCAGTGGAATGGCTTACTGGAGGGAATAGGAGACCTCGTCGATCTCGATCGAGGCGTAGGAGAAGGGACCATCCGGGTATTCCCAGACCGCTTCGCCGCGCCCGGCCAGTCGGTAAGGGCCAAAGGAGCGGTATTCGCCGAGCGGGGTCGAGAAGGGAAGTGTTCGCATCAGATCGACCGCTGTCCGATCGTTCGATTCGAAGTTGACGAGACGCCCGTCGGGCGCAAAGCTGAGGATCGCCTCGATTCGGTGACGCCCGGTGTCGAAGCTCGCCTTGACGCGGGTCTCGTCGAGAGTGGTCCAGGTGATGCGCCGATCGATGAGGGTCGCCGGCGCCATCAGGCACATGTCGTTGAAGTGTGTGACGGTCTCTGTCCGGTCGAGCACTCCCCCCGCGTGCGAGACGACGGGCAGCAGTCCGAAGAGGCGGATCTCCATGCTCGCCCGACCGGCGACGTAGCGATGATAGCCCGGCACGGTCACCCCGAAGAGCTCCCCCTCCATCCAGAAGAGACGCGCCGGCTCGTCGAAGCGGCTCTCCTGCCGGGCGATAAACGGGAATCGCCGGCCCGTGCGTTCGCGCATCTCTCCCCGCAGGGTCACCGCCATCGCCCGCACGGTCGGGCGCCCGACGACTCCCGCGTAGCGCAGGTAGCCTTGAACCAGCGGCGGCAGCGGTTCAAGATCTGCCTCTGTCAGCCGCGTCGGCGACTCTGCCTGGGCGCGGGTCGCCTCGATCAGCCACGCCCGATCCCGCTGGTAGCCCCGCTTGAAGAAGAAGGCGCCCGCGCTCAACACGACGACCAGCGCGATCATGAGGTTGAGAATCGTCCCTGCCCGCGCGTCCTTCCAGGCGGCGAAGATGATCCCCTGCGAGACGACGACTCCCACCGCCGCCACTCCCCACCACCTGTCCCATCCCTTGGCGTAGAGGACCGCCGCCAGCAGGAAGAGCAGCCCCGCCAGGAGCCAGATGATCCCGGCGCGACGGCTGATCCGCTGCCGCATCCCCCGGATGTTGGCCCGGCCGAAGCCCTGGGCCACGCCCAGCCCGTGCAGCGCACCGTGCAGGCCGAGCACCAGTAGAAAGAGGAGATCGGGAAGCGAGAGGTTCATCCTGGTTTACGCCTTCCGTTGGAGGACTCGTTTGACCAGCAGGCTGACCCCATACACCAGTCCGCCCAGCAGCAGTCCGATGAGGCCATTGAGCAACGTCGGTGTGATCAACGCCAGCGCGCTCCCGACCAGGCCCTGCTGCCCCAGCCAGTGGGCCGCCTGCTCGATCGTCGCTTCGAGCCGATGCCAGCCGTGTGCGACGATCCCACCACCGACCAGGAACATCGCCGCTGTTCCCAGGACCGAGAGCGTCTTCATCAACCACGGAGCGGCGAGCAGCAGTCCGCGCCCGAGTGGGGCTCCCATCCCGCCACGCTTCTGCAGGTGCAGTCCCAGGTCGTCCAGCTTGACGATCCCCGCCACCAGCCCGTAGACCCCAATCGTGAAGCCCACCCCAATCAGGCTCAACGTGATCGCCTGCTTACTGAAGGTCGCGCCGGCGAAGGTTCCCAGCGCGATGACGATGATCTCGGCGGAGAGGATGAAGTCTGTCCGGATCGCGCCGCGTATCCGGGTCTGTTCCACTGCGACCAGATCGACGTTCAGGTCGCTTACCCGCTCGACCAGGGCCCGGTGCGCCTCCTCCTTCTCCTTCGGCGGATCGAGGATCGCGTGCGCCAGCTTCTCGACCCCCTCGTAGCAAAGAAACGCCCC
>JBEIJP010000447.1:0-3359 GCA_040380245.1 Acidobacteriota bacterium
AGCCGCATCGCCGCCAATCGGCTGACCGATGCCTTGACTGGCCACCAGAAGGGGTTGATCGGGCAGATCACCAGTACCGGATCCTTTCCGTCCCAACCCGCTTTGCGCAGGACCGCCTCCCCGTAGGCCGTCGGCGCCGGATCGAAGGTCCACGCCGTGTCCGTTCCCAGCTCCGTCGAGACCCCCAGACGACCCAACACCTCCTGCGATTCCGGATTCCGCGTAATGATCAACGAGTTGGCACAGTAACGACCGACCATCCCGGCCAGCAGCGGGTCCATCTCTCCCGCCTCGGCGCCGTAGCCCACCGAGAGTTTGTTCTGGGCGGAGGCGATCCCGAGCGCCCCGACCATCATCGTCGTCAAGGCGTTGGCGAACTTGCTCTTGGACATCGACCCTTCGCAGGCTACTACCCCATCCACTTGCGGAATCTCCCGGGCCAGCATCGGTGGGAAGATGTCTGGCAGATGAACCTGTTTGATCCCCTCGAAGTACCCCGTCGTCATCTCGAAATTCTGGCTGAGCACGCTCAACTGGCACTGCTCGGGCCCAAGGATGTGCCGGATCTGGCGCAACATCTCCTCGACCCGGACATCCGCGCCGGTGTTCCGCGTGCCATTGTAGCCGGTGAAGAGCAGCTTCAACTTCTCCCCGGGCTGCCACCGACGTCCCATCCCCAGCATCCATTTCGCCCGTGCGACTTCGATCAGGCCACTGACCCAGGCTTCGAGCAGGATGTCCATGCTCATCTCTTCGTACTCCTTATGACGATGACAGCTCCGACCCACCCGCTCGTTCCTCTGGCCACGCCTGGTAGGGATAGCGGAAGTGGTGCTGCTTGCTGAACTGCAGCAGCGGGTAGCTGTAGGCGGAGAAGGGAACCGGTTGCTTTCCTGTCTCGCGGGTGATGCGCTCATTCTCGAAGACAGTATTGAAGGTGATGTACGGCAGAAACACTTTCAGGAGCAGGGCACCCGACGCGATCGCTGTTCCGCGAAACGTGTCGGCGATCCAGTTATTGATCCAGGTGAACGGCCGCTCGAGGGCCGGAAGAAAGATCGGTGGGCGGGTATCGCGTGCCTCTGCCAACGCGGCCGTCAACTCGCGGAAGGTCTGCGAGGCACGTCCTGAGGAGAGGTGGTAGATCGTGTGCGACGGCCGCTCTTTCTGGTGAATCGTCACCAGCGACTCGGCGACGAAGTCGACATTGACGATGTCGATCCGATCCTCGGGCCGAAAGGGAAGGACCGGCAGCCCCGCCAGAAAGACGAACGAGCGGACCATATCGAACTGAGTCGTCGCCGCATGGCGGCTGTCCCCCAGGATGATGCTTGGCCGAAAGACCGTCCGCTCCACATCCGGCAGCAGCTCCTCGACCATATGCTCGCAGAACTTCTTGGTCCGCGCGTAGGGGTCGTAGTCGGACCGGTTCCAGTCGAGCGCCTCCTCCTCACGGACCACCTCCGAGAAACGCTGTCCGGCAATCGCCACGGTGCTGACATCGCTGAACCGGCGCAATCCGTGGTGATCCCGCGCCGCCCGCGCCAGCTGGATCACCTCGAGCGTTCCCCGCAGGTTGACGTTGAGACATGTCTTTTCGCTCTTCCGGTTGAGCGACGCCGCGCAGTGGATCACCGAGTCGGTCGTTTCGACCAGTGCCCGATACTCCTCCGGGGAGAGCCCGAAGTGGCGCGACGTCAGATCCCCACAGAAGACGCGTACCCGACCGCGCACCAGTTCGAGAAAGCGGGGCCACGATACGTGCAGCTGCATCGCTTGCCAGAGCCTTCTCTCCCCATCCTCTCTGCCTTTGGCACGCACAAGGAGGTTGAGACGGTCTGTGTGCCCTTCGAGCAGCAGGGAGGCCACGTGGGCCCCAAGGTAGCCGGTTGCGCCGGTCAGGAAGATTGCCATAGGTGGGTCTACTCGGTGATGGTGTCAGCGTTCGTTGCCACGGCTCCAGCTGGTGGGCCAGCTGCTGAAGACGACGTTCGCATCAGGAGGGCCAGGACCAGCGAGGTCAACAGCCCCGCGACAATGGCTCCCAGCGACGCCTGCAGCATGTAGCTCGACAGGTTGAAATAGCGGTCAGCCTGCTCGATCGTCAGCTTACCGGTGCTGACCGCGTGCGCGCTGGCCCGCTCGAAGAAATGGGGACTGATCCATCGATGCCCGATGAACTGAGCCAGGGGAGAGAGCAATGCCACGACCAGACTGACGATCGTCCCACTCACCAGGGCGGCAAAAAAGTGGATCTGTCCGCCGAGGGCCCTTCGCCGCTCGCGAATGGCAAGGTACATCATCGTCACTGCGGGGAAGAAAAAGAGGTTGGTCAACCCCGCGTGCCACGCGATCCGCTCGCCGTGCAGCCCCACGAGGCGCTCCCCTCCCAACCAGAGCAATCCGGCAAGCGAAAAGAGAACCCCCCACTTGATCTCGATTCTCAACATTGGCCCCTCCTTGCTCGGCTGGACGCATTCCACACAGCGGTCATCCCCTGCTATCCCGTCGCCGCCTGGTGGGTGATCTGGCCCAGGCGGCGTGTCGACTTGTTCTCGACCGGCCGCCCCTCGATCAAAGGATAGGACCACTTGCGCAGCGCGGGAATGTGGATATTGATCCAATACTCCCACCAATCGATGCCCGAAGAGTCGTACCCAAAGACAACCCGCTCCTCTGCTGGGAGCATCGCCGAGTGGATCTCCACGTTCTGGGCCTCGAAGACATACTCGTTGTGCAGAATGAAGGGTTCGTAGAGTTCAATGATCTTGGCGACCCGGTCGAGGTCACGCTCCACCCGGACCAGGGGCGAGCGCGCCATCGGCAGCGGAGAGAGAATGCGCTGCAATGCCTGGACGACCTGCTTCTGCCGCGGGGCGGAGAGGTTGAGATAGCGCTCCTTCGAGACGGGGATGGTGTCGAAGTAGGCCAGCAGCCGCTGGTTCAGATCCTCTTGCGATCGATAGTATTTTCGGTGGGCCAGTCCGGTCAGTTCAATCGTCCGGCGCATGTTGCAGGGATTGGTCGCCGACGTCGCCAGCTGATAACAGGACTCTTGTCGCCGGGCCAGCAAGGCCGCCCCGATCAGGACCATCCCTCGCACCACCAGGTCGACGGGAATGATGTCGAGGCACTTGTTGCGATTGGTCGGCATCTGCCGGAAGAAGGTCCCGAGCAGGTAGGAGATGGGCGCAGAGGTGTTGACCCCTTCGTTCCATCCACGGAAGGGGTCGTGCGTCGAGGTCTCGACGATCGAAGGACGCACGACCGCGAGGGGCAATCCGCCCCCCCGACTGACGATCAGCGACTCGGCGAGGCTCTTTGTCAGCGTATAGAACGGGAAGAGCACACGTCTGAAC
>JBEIJP010000448.1:0-3357 GCA_040380245.1 Acidobacteriota bacterium
GAGATTGACATGGCTGACGAGAAACCATCCTATCAGTTCAACACGCTGGCTGTTCATGGCGGGCAATCGATCGATCCAGCGACTGGATCACGAGCCGTCCCGATCTATCAAACCACCTCCTACAATTTCACCGACGCGGACCATGCGGCGCGCCTCTTCGGGCTCCAGGAGTTCGGCAACATCTACTCGCGGATCATGAATCCGACGACCGATGTTCTGGAGAAGCGGGTCGCGGCGCTCGAAGGCGGAGCGGCGGCCCTGGCGCTGGCATCAGGACAAGCGGCGGAGACCCTTGCCATCACCACGCTGGCCAACGCCGGAGACGAGATCGTCTCGACGACCTCCCTCTACGGCGGGACCTACAATCTATTCCATTACACCCTGCCCAAACTGGGGATCACCGTGCGCTTTGTCGACGCGGAGGATGAGGCGGGTCTCCGGGCGGCGATCAACGATCGGACTCGCGCGGTCTACACCGAGACCGTCGGCAACCCGAAGCTGGACATTGTCGACATCGAGAAGCTGGCGACCATCGCACACGCGCACGGCCTCCCGTTGATGATCGACAACACGACGCCCTCCCCTGCCCTCTGCAACCCGATCGCTCACGGAGCCGACATCGTCATCCAATCCCTCACCAAGTTCATCGGCGGACACGGGACCTCGATCGGGGGGGCGATCATCGACGCCGGGAAATTTGACTGGAAGGCTTCCGGACGGTTTCCAGATTTTACGACTCCCGATCCCTCGTATCACGGACTGGTCTACAGCGACGCCTTCGGCCCTCTCGCCTTCATCCTCAAGGCGCGGGTACAGGGGCTTCGTGACACGGGAGCGTGCCTCTCGCCGTTCAACGCCTTCCTCATCCTGCAGGGGGCCGAAACGATCCACCTGCGGATGGAGCGCCATTCGGAGAACGCGCTCGCCGTCGCACGCTTTCTGTCGAACCACCCGCTGGTCGAGTCGGTCAACTACCCCGGCCTGGAGTCGAGCCCCTACCACGGGCGCACCCAAAAGTACCTGCCAAAGGGGGCTGGCGCACTGGTGACCTTCAACATTCGGGGAGGGGTGGCCGCCGGCAAGGAGTTCATCAATCGCGTCCAACTCTTCAGCCTCCTGGCCAACATTGGCGACGCCAAGTCGCTGGTGATTCATCCAGCCTCGACCACCCACTCGCAGCTGACCGAGGAGGAGCAGGCCTCGACTGGCGTCACGCCGGGACTGATCCGTCTCTCGGTCGGCATCGAGGACATTCGGGATATTCTGGCAGACCTCGAGCAAGCCCTCAGCGTCGGGAAACAGGCGGGAGCCTGAGACAGGAAGCGGGGGGCGGTCAGAGTGGTCCAGATCTGGCCAGCCCCCTTCTGCCGAGGGGCCCAAACGGCCCCCAAAACGTTTATCTGATACCGGGCAGGAGCGGGCGTTCATCCCGGGGGAGACCATCGGATATGGAGTGCAATCAGACCATTGGTTCGGAATCTGTCTCGCTCGAGAGGGGGGGGCCATTGCCTTCCAATCAGAACGAAGACAGTTCGGTACCCTCCCGGGACAAGAGGAGTCGATCAGTGATGGAGAGTAGTCCGACGGTATCAAGGGAGTATCAGTTCGCGGAGGAGGTCCCGTTTCTGCTGGAGAATGGGCAATCCCTCAGCCCCGTCCGGCTTCATTACACGATTCACGGGACCCTCAATCCCCAGCGCGACAATGCGATCCTGGTCTGTCACGCGCTCTCGGGATCGTCTCAGGTCAGTGATTGGTGGCCCGATCTTTTTGGAGAGGATCGAGTCTTTGACCCACGACGGGACTGCGTCCTCTGCGTCAATGTCCCCGGCTCGTGCTATGGGTCGAGCGGCCCACAGGATCTCAACCCGGAGACGGGAGAGCCCTACGGGAGCCAGTTCCCGCTCATGACCATTCGGGACTGGGTCCGCGCACAAGCCCGATTGCTCGACCACCTTGGTATTGAACGGCTGCAGGCGGTCATTGGCGGCTCGATTGGTGGGATGCAGGCGGTACAATGGGCGATCGACTACCCCGAGCGGGTCGCCAACTGTGTGGCGATCGGCGCCGCCCCCCTCTCGGCGATGGGCCTGGCCCTCAACCACCTCCAACGCCAGGCGATCATGAACGACGATAAATGGAAGGGCGGAGCCTATCCGGCTGACGATCCGCCACGAAAGGGGCTGGCGCAGGCGCGTTCGATCGCCATGTGCTCCTACAAATCCCCGGAACTCTTCCAGGAGCGCTACGGGCGGCAGGGAAACCGCAACGGAGAGAACCCGCTCCAATCCCTGTCGAACCGGTACGACATCGGGGGGTACCTCGACTACCAGGGAGAGATCTTTCATCAGCGCTTTGACGCCAACGCCTATCTGATCATCACCCGGGCCATGGACAGCTTCGATCCCGCCCTTGGCTATGCCTCGGAGGCAGAGGCCTTGAGCCGGATCCAGGCCCGACTCCTCCTCGTGGGAATTTCGAGCGACTGGCTCTTCCCGGCAGGGGATGTCGAAGCGTTTGCCCAGCGAATGCAGGCAGCGGGCGCCCGGGCGGACTACGTCGAGATCCACTCCAAGCACGGACACGACGCCTTCCTCGCCGAGCCGGAGAAGCTGTTGCCCCTGCTGCGTGAGGTGGTCCACCATCCAGACTCCTGGCGAGTCCCAGGCTGGCTGGATGAGGCGCCACCGGCCTCCTCTGTTCTCTTCTGACCAACTGATTCGGACAACATCCGTCACGCCATTCCATCCCACGTGGAGCGGTCCCGCCCTGCCCTTTCAGGGCTGGCTCCCTCGCGGATTTGCAAATCATTCCCGCCTGCAGTATACCTGTCGCCTGTCAACCACCCGGGTGACCGTTCTTCCTGAAACATTATCAGAGACCAGAGACCACAGATCGGAGGAGACCGTGAAGATGAGGTGGATTCCCATATTGCCTGCCAGAACCACAACCTGGATCGTGCTGCTCAGCGTCAGCCTGCTCGGGCTGACTCCATCCGTGACAAGCGCGCAGGATCGCGCCACCAGCTTTGCCGGCAATTGGGTCCTGGATATGAAGCGCACCAAGGACCTGCCCGCGACCCTGCAAGGATACCGCCTCCAGGTCGCTCAGAATGAGCAGGAGCTGCGTGTCGAGACCGAGGTGCTCGGCGAAGTTCGGGGAGCTCGTGGCGCCATGCGCGGCGGCGGAATGGATGGCGGAATCCCCGGTGGGGGACGCGCCGGTGGCCGTGGCGGCGGCGGAATGGGCGGTGGCGGCGGCTTGGGGGGATTGGGCGGCGGTGGCGGCATGGGTGGAATGGGCGGCGGCGGTGGGATGGGTGGAATGGGCGGCGGTGGCGGGATGGGTGGAATGGGC
>JBEIJP010000449.1:0-3356 GCA_040380245.1 Acidobacteriota bacterium
ATGGTGCGTCCCCTGAGTGGCCCCCAGCGACTGCGCCGGAGCCATCTCTCCTCTCAACTTGGCTAAAACTCTACTTCCTGCCGGAAGACTTCTCCGCCTTCTCGGCGTGCCCCTTGAATGTCCGCGTCGGGGAGAACTCCCCCAGCTTATGACCGACCATATTTTCGGTGACATAGACGGGGATGAACTTCTTGCCGTTGTGGACGGCAAGCGTGTGACCGACCATATCCGGGATAATCGTGGAGCGACGCGACCAGGTCTTGTGGACCTTCTTTTCGTTCGCGGCATTCATCTTCTCGATCACCTTGAGAAGGTGGTCATCAATAAAAGGGCCTTTTTTGACTGAACGTGCCATATTCGTATCTCGACTCGAACGGGAAGTGGCTTACTTCGTCCTTCTCTTGACGATGAACTGATCGGTTCGTTTGTTGTTCCGGGTCTTGTAGCCGCGGGTCGGTTGGCCCCAGGGGCTGACCGGGTGGCGACCACCAGAAGTCTTTCCCTCGCCTCCGCCGTGCGGGTGGTCGACAGGGTTCATCGCCACACCGCGGACCGTCGGGCGAATCCCCTTCCAGCGAGTTCGTCCCGCCTTACCGACCGAGACATTTTCGTGTTCGACGTTGCCGACTTGCCCAATCGTCGCCATGCAGAGCACTGAAACGATCCGGATTTCGCCGGAGGGGAGCCGCAACTGCGCTCGTTCCGTGTCCTTGGCAACGAGCTGCGCGAAGCTCCCGGCACTGCGTGCCATCTGCCCACCCTTGCCAGGTTTGAGCTCGATGTTGTGAATCTGGGTCCCCAGCGGGATGTTGCGAATTGGCAACGCGTTTCCGGTGAGGATATCGGCCTCGGGACCAGCCAGGATCATCTGCCCGACCTGCAACCCAACCGGAGCGAGAATGTAACGCTTTTCGCCATCGGCGTAGTTGACCAGGGCGATGCGGGCTGACCGGTTGGGATCGTACTCGATCGTCGCGACCTTGCCCGGAATCCCAGTCTTGTTGCGCTTGAAATCGATGATCCGGTAGTGACGTTTGTGGCCACCACCACGATGACGCACCGTCATCTTGCCAAGGTTGTTCCGCCCGCTCGTCCGTTTCTTGTTGTCGAGCAGCGGCTTGTGAGGCTGACTGGTCGTCAGCTCATCGTTGGTCAGGTATGTCTGGTAGCGCCGCGCCGGGCTGGTTGGCGTTAGTTTCTTGATTCCCATCGACGTTCCCTTCCGTGCACTCCACTCTCTGCCGGTGGTTAAATGGATTCCGCGTAATCGATCTGATGACCGGGCTTGAGCGTGACGTAGGCCTTCTTCCAATCGGGCTTCTTCCCGACCGTTCGGCCACGGCGCACCTCTTTGCCGTGATAGTTGGCGACGCGGACCTGGTCCACCTGCACCTTGAAGATCGACTCGACCGCGGTCTTGATCTCATGCTTGCCGGCGCCTTGAGCGACGCGGAAGACAAGGACCTGTCGATCCAGCTTGATGATCTTCCCGTTCTTCGTGTCCCGAATCTCTCCGGTGCTCGACTCCTTCAACTCCAACGCCTTCTCAGTGATCACTGGAGCCTTGAGCACATCCCAGATGGTCTTCATAGCATTCTCCACATACTCCGCGACGGGGCCTCTACTGCCGGACTACCCGTCCAAGGGGGACTGGACCGCTCGACGGCGATCAGCTGCTCAACCGCTCTTGCAGAAGGTGGATGGCCTCCCGCGTGAAGACGATCTTCTCGTGATAGAGCACATCGTAGATATTGACATTGACGTCGTTGGCAACCTTGACCCCTTGCAGGTTCCGTGACGAGAGCACCAGATTCTGGGTCGGGCTGATCTCGACGATGAGGGTCTTGGTGTTCCAACCCATGGCCTCGGCGACACCGATGAAGGCCTTGGTCTTGTGCGTCTCCAGATCGAAGCGATCGACAACGACCAGATTTCCTTCGCGTAACCGCTCGGAGAGCGCAGACTTGAGTGCGCCGCGCTTCATCTTGCGGGGCAACTCCGTCGTCCAGTCGCGGGGCAGCGGCCCGTGAACGTTTCCGCCACCTTTCCAGAGGGGGGAGCGCAAGCTCGAGATGCGCGCCCGTCCGGTGCCCTTCTGCTTCCAGAGCTTCTTGCCGCTTCCGGAGACGTTTCCGCGCGTCTTGGTCTTGACGGTCCCTTGCCGCTGGTTGGTCAGATAGTTCTTGACCGCATCGTAGATCAAGGCCTCGTTATATGGGGCATCAAAGATCTCATCTTTGAGCTCCAGCTGTCCAACCGCTTCGTTACTAAGGTTTTTGACTTCTATGGTTGGCATCGCTGCCCTCTCCCGATTGAGGTTAGTCGGTCTGCTTCTTGCGAATCAGAACGTAAGCGCCGGTAGGGCCAGGGACCGCTCCCTTGATGAGGAGCAGGTTCTCGTCGGTGTTGACCCGCACGATCTTGAGGTTCTTGATCGTTTTCCGCTCCACGCCCATGTGACCCGCCATCCGGGTCCCCTTGATTACGCGCGATGGGTAGGCCGAAGCCCCAATCGAGCCAGGCGCGCGGTGGAACATCGACCCGTGAGTCGCGCGACCTCCGCCGAAGCCGTGGCGCTTGACGAACCCCGCGAAGCCCCGGCCTTTGCTCGTTCCGACGACATCGACGATGTCGTTCTCGGAGAACTGATCGACCAGAACCTTGTCGCCGATGTTGATCGAGTCGACCCCGCCATCGAGCCGAAACTCGCGCAGAATGCGGGTCGGGGGAACCCCGGCCTTGGCAAAGTGCCCCTTCATCGGCTTGTTGACATTGCGTGGGGCCTTCTCGTCGACGAAGCCCAGCTGTACGGCCTCGTAGCCGTCGGTCGTGGCAGTCTTGCATTGCACGACTACGCAAGGACCAGCCTTGATGACGGTGACCGGCGTGACGGTTCCATCTGCTGCGAAGATCTGGGTCATACCCAGCTTTTTACCTATGATTCCGTTGACCATTTGCGTACGACTCCAGCGGTTCGAGGGGGAGAAGCAGAGCGTTCATCAAGGATGGATCCGAACGACGATCGCATCGCTGAGTTGGATCCAACCAATCTGCGGCAGAATCCATCCGGCCCTGTCGACGCATCCGCAAACCTCAGATGCGTTATCTCCGATCGCGCCCAAAAGCCTTGATCTCGGCGTCGACACCCGCCGGGAGATCCAATTTCATCAACGCGTCCATCGTTTGCGCTGTTGGATCGAGAATGTCCATCAGCCGCTTGTGGGTTCGGATCTCGAACTGCTCGCGCGACTTCTTGTCGACGTGCGGTGACTTGAGGACGGTCCACTTGTTCTTGACGGTGGGTAACGGAATCGGACCTGCTACCCGGGCCCCTGTCCGCTTGGCCGTCTCAACGA
>JBEIJP010000450.1:0-3320 GCA_040380245.1 Acidobacteriota bacterium
CCCGTATAGTCGCACGCGACGCCAAGCTGCCCCGCGATGACCGTGGCCCCAGCCGAGGGCGCCAGGCGAGTCACCGTCTGCTGGTTTCCGTTGGCCGAATAGACACTCCCGCCTTGAATGGCGAGACCGGAAGGATAGGCGTTGATGATCTGCGGGCCAACAGGAAACTGATGGACCAGGGTGGCATTGCCCGCCGTGTCGACACGAATCACCCGCCCGTGCCCGGTATCGGCGACAAAGAGATTCCCGGCGGCGTCGAAGCGAAGCGCCCGCGGCAAGAGCAATGGAAGCGAGGTGGCCCCTCCCGGGACAAATACCTCCGTCACCTGAGTGGCTTGCCCATTCCCCACCACCGGAACACTCGTCCCACTGGAATCCACCCGGAAAACCCGATTGATGCCCGGTGACGCATCGGCGTAGTGGACCAGTCCGCTGGTCGGATGGACCGCCAGCGCATTGCTGGCCTGCCGCAACCCACTCACCAGAGTCCGGATCTGCCCCGACGCTAAAGCACTCCCCTGAACAGTCACCGGGGAGGCGGACACATTGATCACGCGGAGCAGGCCATCGAGGACGTTGATCACGTAGACCAGGTCTCCCCCCGGACTGATGGCCAACCCACTGATTGAAGCCAGATCTGCCAGCCGGGCGTCGATGTTGTCCGATACGCTCTGCCCTCCTCCTGCCAGCAATCGGATCATCCCGGGCTCAATCGTCACCCCGGCGAGGGTCACAGAAGTGCTGGTCACATTCATAAACCGCAAGACTGAGAACTCTGTCGAGGCATCGACCAAATAGACGCCGCGTCCCAGTGGATCGCGCGCCAATTGCGGCACCTCCTGGAGCGTCGCCTGCCGGGCAATGGTTCCTTCCCCAAGCCCTCCAACAACTGTCTCGATGCTTCGGGCCCCGCTCTCGACTCGGGTCGTCAGCTGCCACTGGTACCTCCCAGGAGTGGTATAGGTGTGGCGAGGATTCTGCTCCGTTTTGTCCTGACTCCCATCCCCAAAGCTCCAGCGGAATGTCGGTGTTCCGAGACACCCCGCTGCCGAGACCATCGACTGAAAGAGAACCTCCGATTGGGGAGACGCAACCGCCGGAACTGTCACTTGACAATTGAGGAGGCACGTCTGAGCAGTCTTCAGGAGATCGGAGTCGACCGGTGATGGATCCTGTGTCTTCCGAGTCGGGCCGACCTTGAGTTCTCGCTCATTGACACTGGAAGGTTCGTCCTGGGTACGCCCGGTCGTTTGTCCTGACCAAGCGAAGATCGAGAACAGCCCGATCATCACCAGTCCGCCTCCCAGAATCCTCCAGTCAAGTCTTCTCATACTCGCTCCCTCCTTTGCCAACTGTGCTTGCCAATCCCTTCAAAAACAAACCCCTGGAAGACCACATCGAACTGTGGTCTTCCAGGGGGGTCAGAGGATTCTTCGTCTGGGTCAGTCTCTACTTGATCCGCAGGACCATCGTGTTGCCCAGGTTCAAGACCTTCCCTTCGACGTCGATCACCAAGCGAACTTCACCAGCGCCGATCGCTGATCGCGGGACCACCAGGTTCATCTGATCCAACCCGATGAAGCCTGGCGCGACATTGGCGTACCCCACTTGAAGGGGAAACTCCGTCGTTCCCTTGACCAGTTTGGCGTTGACCGCCCCTTGTGCCCCGCGGAACCCAGAGCCGAAAAGGACGAGGATGATCAAATCACCTTCCGGCCCCATATCGATCTCAATGGGAAGCCAGCGGAAGGTGGTCGCGTTGTAGGTGAGGATCGGCACCGTCGTCAGCGCCCCATCCCGGAACCGCAGGGCATAGCCCGCCGGCACCCCTTCCCCTGACGCGTTCTGGGTGAAGAGGCCGGGAGAGATTCGTTCGACAAGGAGATCGCCAGAGGCGACGGCTTCCTGCCCGATGAAGACCGTCACGAACGCGGGCCCAGCGGCCGTCCGCTCGTCGAGGTGGAAGTTAGCCTGACCAGGCGCGACAAAGAAGAACTCCTGGTCACGCTTCGCTCCCTGACTGTCTTCCACTTCGATGCGAGTCCCAATCAGGATTCGCGGCAACGGCAGCACCGTATTGATCTCCACGCCGGTCGCCAGGCGCGGCGCGAAGGCGGAGAGGATCGATCCCGGAGCGACAGCTCCACGCGCGTAGGAGGTTGCCAGAACAGACGTGACCCGATCGATCACCTGGATCGTCAACCCGCTGGAGGCTGCTCCTTGATTGACCGTGGTGATCGTCAGAGTCCCCTTCTGCGCCAGATCCGCCTCGAGAACCGTCACCCTCAGCTGAGTTGGACTGACGTACGTGGTCGCCCGGTCACTGTTATTGACCCGCGCAACCGTCGCGCTGTCGAACCCAGTCCCCGTGATGGTCACGGTTGTGTTCCCTCCCCCAACGCCCAGGCGAGTTCGATTGAGAGCGGTCAAGGCTGGCGCAATCGGCTCGATCAGGAAGCTGAGGGGATTGGACACCCCCCCGACCGGCTCCGGATTGAAGACCGTGACTGCCGTCACTGCCGCCAGGGTCAGGTCAGAAGCAGGAATCGCCGCGGTCAACCGGGTGTTGCTGACAAAGGTCGTTGGACGAGCGACCCCTCCCCAACGAACCACCGACCCGCTGATGAAGCCTGTCCCGGTCAAGGTTAACGTAAAGCCAGCGCTGTTTTGACGAACGGAGACGGGGCTCAAACTCGTCAACTCAGGGACTGGATTTGGCGTCACCACCGAAAAATTGAGGGGGGAAGAAGTTCCGCCACCCGGGGCGGGATTGAAGACGGTCACCGCCACATTTCCCGCTGTCACCAGGTCGCTAGCTGGAATCAACGCTTGCAGCAAGGTGGAACTGAGATACGTCGTCGTTCGGTTCTGGCCGCCCCATTGAACAACCGAGGCTGGAACAAAGTTCGTTCCCGTCAGTGACAACGTCACCGAACCACCGTTCTGGAACGCGGTGTTGGGACTCAACGAGGTCAGTGTCGGAGCGGGAGTTGTGCCCGCGATCGTGATGCTTCCAGTTCGCTGGCACACGACCTCCGAGGGTCGCAGCCTCCGAATCCGGTTGTTGTTGCTATCGGTGAAGAGAATCTCTCCTCCCTGGCCGACGACAATGTTGACTGTCTGGGGAAGCTGATTGGCTGTTCCAGTTCCAACCACCAACTCCGACGGCGAGATCCGGATCTGAGCACTGGCCGATGGCCCGCCATCCCCGAAGAAGCCGGGCGCTCCGCCAGCCAGCGTGGTGACGGTCCCCGTCGAACTGATCTGCGCGATGGTATGGTTCCCTGCGGTACGTGCCGGCGGCGAGAGTGTCACATACG
>JBEIJP010000451.1:0-3314 GCA_040380245.1 Acidobacteriota bacterium
ATTCGTTTTTGAACTAGTGAACCAAAACGGTTTCATCATTCTTTTTGTAGTAATTCCAAACTTCCAGATTACCATTTTCTAAAGCTACGCCATTTTTTAATTTGATCCTGTTTTCACAAGCGTAAGCCGTGGAGAAAACAGTCCAAAGATTTTTCAAATCTTCGGACTGAATCCGCGACAAATAACGGGGCGGCTTGGCAAATTCCGAGGCTGATGGGTTCCGTTGTCGCCCATATCGTCCGAAGCGTCACGGGGATGGAGGCTGGTTCGCACAGTGGAGAATCGACTGGCTTGAGGTCATCGTCAGATGTCGGAGTATTTCGACTCTGGGAGTAGGCAGGGAAGAACGACAACGCTATGGGGAGAGAACGGCTCGGCCTTGGGAACCAGCCGCAAGTGGACTGCAAGGATCGACCTTTACTCCCTTCTTCCTCTCTTCTCGGTTGCTCTACCTGAAACAGGGGAGATTCAGCGGGTCAGACGGGCCCAGACCAGATTGGGGGAGTGCCCATTGACTCGAACCATCCGCACCCAGAGCAGCGTCATGTGTTCCAAGTGAAGGGCCTGCTCCAGTCCCCCCACATCGAGAGGCTCCCATCCAAGCGACTGGATCAGCCCTCCCACCACCGACTTGGCTGAGGAGTCGTTTCCGCAGTACATCATGGCTGGCTTGACGTTGTAGCCAGGGTAGGCCGAGTCGACAAAGTTCTCATAACCATAGATCGTGAAGGCCTTGACCACTCGAGTCGCCGGGTGTTGGGACTGGATCAGATCGGAGCCCGACCCGGCGCTGTTGAGGCCGTGAGACAGGTTGGGTCCAACCGGATTGGTGCAGTCGACCAGGATCTTGCCGACCAGCTCCTGCTCCACGGCGCGGAGCGCCTCCTCGTTGGCGCGGAACGGCGTCGCCAAAAAGACCACCGCCGCCTCTGCCACCGCCTCCCGCGGCGCTGCGACCCGCAGCCGCGGATTGAGGGTGAGCGCTTTCCTGACGCTCTCCGATTCCGGATTGCCCGCCGCCAGTGTCACCTCATGCCCCAGTCGCTCCAGATGCGCCGCCAATGGGGCACCCACATTTCCATACCCGATAAAGGCGATTTTCATCTCCTCTCCAATCCTCCCCACCAAATCTTCAGTCCGATTGGCGACCGTTCTCTCCCAACTCACCGCCGGCCCATCGATCGACGAGCCGGAGCGGTGGCTCTCGCCGACCGTGATAGTATGTGCTTGCCAACGATCAATCAAGTACACACTTTTCTGACATATACTGTCGAAAAAGTAAGTATGGAGGTGAGAGAGATGAGTCCTGCGAAATTGCGGAGGGCGAGTGTTTGTCCAGTGGAGACAGGGCTGGATCTGATCAGTGGACGGTGGAAAGCCCGGATCTTATGGAAGCTGTATCAGGGAACGATGCGGTATGGGGAGCTGCGGCGCGCCTTGCCGGGAATTACTGAGAAGATGTTGGCCCGCCAACTTCGGGAGCTCGAGCGGGACCAACTGGTAACCCGGACGCAGTATCCGGAAGTACCGCCACGGGTGGAATACACCCTCAGCGAATTCGGGGAGACGATGAGACCCATTCTCGAAGCGCTGCGAGAATGGGGGATGGCAAACAATACGCGCCTTTCAGCGATTGTCGACGGTGGAAGTGAGGCCGACAAGGTGTCGGACTGAAGGGGGGAGTCGCCTCGCATTCCAACAGTCTCCATCCTTGTCGGCCAGTACTGACCAACGGGAAGGCTAGCGTTGAGCGGCGCCGCTGCGTCCCATGATCGGCCAGACATCGACGATCTGATCACCCTTCGCGATGTAGTATCGATCATAGCAGTTGGTGCTCATATCGAGATTGCTGCAGTAGATCTCGAGTCGGTCGCCGACCTTGATCTCGTCTCCGTCCTTGTTCTCCCAGGAGAGAATCCCGTATTCGGCCCCTTCGGTGCTGACCTTGAGCCAGGGCTTGCCCTTGACGACATCGGTTGGGCGCGCGAGGGCCTTGTTGCCATAGTCGGTACTGACCTGGCCACGGTGATGTTTGTTGTCGACTGTCACCAGCACGCTCATCGCGCTCTCGAAGTCGGTGTAGACCTGGTCATTCGACTGACCGCCAACCGCCGTGTAGATCGAGTCCATAAAGACGTAGGAGCCGCACTCGAGTTCAGTCAGACCGAACTGCTTATCGATATTGTAGGTTCCGGTCGAGCCGCCGCTGACGATGCCGATCGGGAGCCCGGCCTTCCTGGCCAACGCAATCGTCTCGTTGACGCCGGCGAGGTCCATCTCGCTCTGCTTGCAACGGGCGGCAAAGGTCCGGGTGTGCGAGGCGGTGCCAGAGTAGGCCATGAAGCCCTCGAGCCGGATGTTGCTCGACATGGCGATCTTCCTGGCCAGGTCGACCGCCGGTTGGCCATTGGCGATGCCCTGTCGCTTGAGACCAGCATAGACCGCCACCGCGACCCGGGCCTTGACCTTGGCCGCGGCCGCCGCCTCCTGCACCCGATCGACGACGCGCGGATCGTCAACGACAAACATGAAGGTCGGGTCCTGGCGGGTCAGCGCGATGGCGCGTGCGAGATTGTTGTCGCTGGCGGGCTGCTTGGTCCAGAGGACTCCCTCGATGCCAGCCCTGGACATCAGCTCCGACTCGGCGATCGTCGCGGTCGTCAGACCAATGGCCCCGAGAGCGATCTGCCGCTTGGCGACATCGACGCTCTTGTGCACCTTGACGTGTGGACGCAGGTCGATCGAGACCTTCCTGGCATGGTCTGCCATCGTCTTGAGGTTCTTGTTGAAGAGGTCGAGGTCGACCACCATGCATGGCGTCGGAAGCATGTCCTTGGTCATTCCCCGAAAGTCCTTGCGGGCGATGCGCTGCTCGAAATCGGCGTAGGGGAAGGCTTTGGTATCTGCACGACCGACCCGCGGCAACGTGGACGCAACCAGGGCTCCGGCAGTGGTGGCAACGAACTGGCGACGAGTGAACATGCTCCGTGTCTCCTTGATTATGTTGGACTCGACCGGCGCGGCTCCGGGCGGCGCGAGCCTTCGGCCGATCGAGTACGGATAGTTGCGTCATTCTGTGTGCTGGAGAAAGGTCGTAGATCCGGGAGTCACTCAGCACGTCAGCGGAATGACTCCCCGCAATCCACCAGCGCAATATAGCAGAGAAGCTTGGTCCCAGGCACGAACAATCTGGTGTGCTCTGCTATTGGACCTCCTCCTCCCTCCACTCTCCTCTCCCAGTGAGATTTTTCAGACCGCGAATGAGCCGATCGAGAGGTCCCCTTCGCTCAAGAAGGTGAAGAAGGATCGAGAAG
>JBEIJP010000452.1:0-3312 GCA_040380245.1 Acidobacteriota bacterium
TCTGACGCTGGCGCCGGGGACAGGGGAGCTCCTCAAGTGGGAGCCTTTTTCGAGCTTTGGCCCGGGCCGGAAGTTCCGCACCTTTCTCCGTTTTGCGCACACGGGGGAGGTGGGAGGTCTTGCGGGGCAGACGCTGGCCGGAGTGGTGACGTTCGGCACGCTCTTTCTTGGCTGGACCGGCTTCGCGCTGGCGTGGCGTCGCTGGCGTTCCTGGCGCGCGCGCCGCTGAGGTGGGCTTCCGGGGTTTCCCGTCGTCGATTTTCTCGATTTGGCGAATCTGGTAGACTGCCCGACTGACCGATCGGATCAATTCAATGGGTGAACAGCGGTGGGGGGGGGCCCGGGATGGTTGCCGGGGATCGGCCTCACCGAGGAAAGGTGCAGAGAGGACATATGGCCGCGACGAGCATGGAGAAGATCGTCAGCTTGTGTAAGCGACGAGGGTTCATTTTTGCCAACTCGGAGATCTATGGGGGAATTGGATCGACGTGGGACTATGGTCCTCTCGGGGTGGAGCTGAAGAACAACGTCATGCGCGCGTGGTGGCGTTCGGTGGTCTATGATCGCGACGATATGGAGGGGCTGGATGCCGCGATCCTGATGAACCGTCTGGTCTGGCGGTATTCGGGCCACGAGACGACCTTCTCCGATCCGCTGGTGGACTGTCGCGATTGCGGCAAGCGAAGCCGGGCGGATCACCTGATCGATGGTCGATGCGGGGCGTGTGGGTCGACCAACCTGACCGAGCCGCGCAACTTCAATCTGATGTTTCGGACGACGGTCGGACCGGTCGAGGGCGACGACAACCTCGCCTACCTGCGTCCAGAGACAGCGCAGGGCATCTTCGTCAACTTTCAGAACGTGCAGCAGACGACCCGTCGCAAGCTGCCTTTTGGGGTTGCCCAGATCGGCAAGGCCTTCCGCAACGAGATTACGCCGGGGAACTTCACCTTCCGCACCCGCGAGTTCGAGCAGATGGAGATCGAGTACTTCTGCAAGCCGCCGCAGTACCTGCAACCGGGGGAGAAGGACGACGAGCAGCTCCACGCCGAGTGGGTCGAACAGCGCTTTCAGTGGTACATCGGGCTGGGGCTCGCCGCGGAGCGGTTGCGGAAGCGGGATCAGCTCCAGGACGAGCTGGCCCATTACGCCAAGGCGACGGTCGACATCGAGTACCTCTTCCCCGGATCGCTCGGGTTCAGCGAGCTGGAGGGCGTGGCCAATCGGCAGGACTACGACCTGACGGCGCACAGCCGCGAGGTCCCGCCGGAGGACCTCACCCGTCTCAAGCTCCAGCCCAATCCGGACAGCACGGCCCGGCTCGACTACTTCGACGATCAGTACGCCGATCCGGCGACGGGGAAGAAGGGCGCCCGCTACATCCCCTACGTCATCGAGCCCTCGGCCGGGGCAACCCGGGCGACGCTCGCCTTTCTCTGTGAGGCCTACGACGAAGAGGTCATCGGGACGCCGAAGCCGGAGGAGCTGGCCCCGCTCCGCGAAGCGCTCGGGGCGGCCCGCAAGAGTCTCGCCAAGAAGATCGCCGAAGCCGAGAAGGCCCTTCAGAAGGGAGGAGCGCCCGGCGAGGGCCCGACGCTTCCCCAGCTGACCCTGATTCACGACCAGCTCGGTCAGGCCGAGGAGGCCCTTCCCGCCTCCCTCCTCGCCGTCGAGGAGGCGTGCAGCCTCCCGGGGGCCGATCGCGTCGAGCTTCTCAAAAAGGTCCGCCAAACGGTCGGCCGATTGACCGATGAGTACACGCGGGTCGTTCTGCGGCTCCACCCCCAACTCGCTCCCATCAAGGTGGCGGTCTTCCCGCTGAAGAAGAATGAGCCCGCGCTCGTCTCGCTCGCGCGCGAGATCAAGCAGCTGCTCCAGCCTGTTCTGCGAACCGTCTACGACGACAGCGCCGGAATCGGCAAGCTCTACCGCCGCCAGGACGAGATCGGGACGCCCTTCTGTGTGACAGTCGATTACAAGTCGCTGGAGGATCGAACGGTGACGGTGCGGGAGCGGGATTCGATGGAGCAGGTGCGGATCGCCGTCGACGATCTGGAGGTCTGGCTCATGCGGCGGGTCCGGAGCGGGCGATGAACCTGACGCAGGCCATCCTGCTCGGCATCCTTCAGGGGCTGACCGAGTTTATTCCGATCAGCAGCAGCGGCCACCTCATCCTGGCGGAGAAGCTGATGGGGCTCGATCAGCGGATGAGCGCCCAGCAGATCACGGCCTTCATCGCCGTCATGCAGCTCGGCACGCTGCTCGCGGTCCTGACCTACTTCGCGCGAGACGTCGTCGGGATCACGCTCGGCTTTCTGCTCGGGACCCGGCAGCGGCTGCTGGGGCAGGGAGATGCGGCGTCGCGGGCCTCTTCCCGGATGGGGTGGCTGATCATCCTCGGAACGGCTCCGATTGGCGTCATCGGGATTCTGGCGAAGCGGCTGATCGAGGGGGAGGAGACCAAGAACCCCCTGCTGATTGGGGCGAGCCTGATCGTCTGGGCGCTGCTCCTCTGGGCGGCGGATCGGTTCGGGCGGCAGCGGCTGGAGATGGCCGATCTGGGTTGGAGACAGGCGCTGATCGTTGGAGTCGCGCAGGTCTTCGCCCTCATTCCGGGCTCTTCCCGATCGGGAACGACCATCACCGGGGCCCTCTTCGCCGGGATGAGCCGGGAGACGGCGGCCCGCTTCTCGTTTCTCCTCTCGATCCCCGCGATCGGGGCGAGTGGGCTCTTCGAGCTTGGCGAGGCCGTTCACCTGCTCGATGAAGCGCATCGCCTGCACCTCTTCGTCGCCACCGCGGTCTCCGCCGTGGTGGGCTATGCGAGCATCGCTTTTCTGCTCAACTACCTCCGCCAGCACACGACGACGGTCTTTGTCGTCTACCGAATTCTGCTTGGACTGATCGTCCTGATCGTCGCTTCCCGCTGAAGGTTACTCGTCGAGCCGCCTCTTCAGGAACGAGTAGAGGCGGGCGGGGCGGTGCGCCCCGACGCTTCGGCTCTCGTGCAGTTCGCGGATCAGCCCTTGCGCGAGGATCCGTTTGCGGAAGTTCCGCTTGTCGACGGGGCGTTGCAGGATGATCTCGTAGACGCGCTGCAGCTCGGAGAGGGTAAACTTCGCGGGGAGGAGTTCGTACCCGACCGTCGTCCATTCGATCTTGTTGCGCAGCCGCCAGACGGCATACTCGAGGATCCGCTGGTGGTCAAAGGCGAGGCGCTCGCCAAGGCCCGGGTCGAAGACGGGGTGCCAGGCGGCGTCGGCGGCGTCGGAAGCGGCGTGGATGCGCTGCCGGTCGGCGTCGATGAGGGCA
>JBEIJP010000453.1:0-3303 GCA_040380245.1 Acidobacteriota bacterium
CGTCGTCGACTGGCTCCAGGTCCCACGTGTCACGGCCTCGATCGCGGCCCGCGCGACGTCCCGTCCGATCGCCTCCATCCGTTCAAACGTGAAGACCGGCCGATTGCGCGCGACCAGCGGGAAGTCCTGTCCATCGAAGCGAATCCGGTCCTCTGGTCGATTGTTGGTGTCGCCGATGATCTCGGCCGCGCCGATCGCGCCGTTGATGAAGACGGCGGTGCCGCCGTACTTCTTCTCGATCGTCTGGTAGATGGCGTGCGGAAAGTCGGAGGTGAGGATCGTGTTCTTGTCCTCCATCGACTCGGGATGGGTGTTCCAGTTGACGAGCGTGGCAATCGTCGCGCGTCGGCGTGTCGCGACAAACTGCATGACGCGCAGCTCCTCGTCGAAGAAGCGGGGCGGGCGCCCACTCGTCCGAGTCTGCATCCCCTGCAGCGATGGGGAGCGTTGCGGGTCGGTCACGCCGAGGCGGAGCCGCGCCGGTTCGAGCCGACGGGCCGCCTCGGTGATGCTGCGCGCCACTTGCCGATCGAGAAACTGCAGGTACTGCGGGTACTTCCCGTCCTTGAGCGGGCCATCGCCCCAGGCTCCAATCGTGTCGGGCCCTTCGTGGCTATGGGTGCTGGCGAGCAGGATCTCCTGGATGCCGAGGGCCGGGTCGAGCTGCGCGGCGATCTTACCGACCCCGTAGTAGGTGGCGTCGCTGTAGTAGCCGATGACGTCGATCGAGACGATCGCCAGACGCGTCTTGCCCTGATCGAGCACAATCGTCCGTGCCCACAGATCATCGTGACGCCCCGTCGCGAGCCGCTTCTGCCCGAATCCCGCGAGGTAGATGCCGTCGTACTTCTTCTCCGAGCTCGGATCGATCGCGGTATTGGCCGGATCGTCGACGAAGGGCTCCCCGCTGTCCCAGACGCCGTTGGAGTTGAGGTCAGTGAACGACTCCCCCCAGACACCGCTCGGCGTGATCCCACCCTTCCAGTCCGGGTGCGGGCCGAACGGCGTGATCGGGACGGCGGCAGCTCCAACCCGCAAGGCCGATCCCCCGCCGCGTTGCGCGCTCGTCCCCGGCAAGGAGCCGAAGCCAGGCTCAAGAACCAGGAGCCCGGCAAGCAACAGCCCCGGGAGCAGCAGCCCCAGCAGGCTTCGCCCCCGCCAGCCTCGCGCCAGATCCACGGGGCGATTCCCCCTCGATCGATCGTCTCTGCTCCAGTCGGATCTCACTTTCAAGATCGAACTCCTTCCCCTACAATGCGGCGTCTCTGGCGGGTGATCGTCCTGTCGAACGAGGACGCGACTCGGGTGGTCGGTCGGCGCGACCCCACCCCATCTGAACCGACACAATTTTACGCATCGACCGGGGCAGGACGCAACCAGCCCCCGGGCAATCGTCGACCCCCGCTGAAACAATCGGGGCCCGGAATCGGGTCTCGCTCGGCCACGACAGACTCAGGGCAACGGGACGCTGGGGAGAAGAGATGGACTCACAAATGGACCCAAGAATCGATCGTCAACTCGCCGGTTTCTTCGCCTGGGCCCGGCCGCGCGCCTACGCGGAGTTCGACCAACGGATGAGAGAGGACCCCAGCCTTGATCCCAATTGGACCTTCTCCGAGATCATGCAGCGGCTGCTGGTGGAGTACCAGCGGTTGAAAAGCGAAGAGGCGGAGGATCACTCCGCCTCTTCCCCGACGGGGGGAGCTTCGTCAACCGTCTGACGCCGATGACCCACTCGCCACGCGCCGCTCATCGACGGGCAGGGGGCGGCGCGAGCGAGGGCATCTCCGCTGCGGGAAATCGGGGGAGGAGATTCTCACGAGTCGCCAGCAGGTAGACCGCTGCCGCAATGATCGTCGCCGAATTGCGAGCGTCCTCCTCGACGATGCGCTCGTAGGTGTCGAGGTTGGTGTGCCAGGTGACATTGAAGTACTCGATCGGATCCTGCCCGACTCCGATCCCGGGCAGTCCCGCCTGGTTGAACGCCGTGTGATCCGATCCTCCCAATCCCCGACTGCGCGAGGTCCCGACGCCGACAAAGCCGAGATCGGCGAAGGGGGCCAGGGCCCGCCGCAGCACTTCGGCGGCCTCCGGTGGACCGAAGATCCCCATTCCACGCGCCCGACCAGTTCCGGAGTCGATATTGAAGTAGCCGCCGAACTTCTCGAACCCGGGTTGCGGTTCCTCCGCCGAGCCGAAATGGCGTTTGACATAGGCGAGGGAGCCGAGGAGCCCCTGCTCCTCTCCACTCCATAAGGCGACCCGGATGGTGCGGCGGGGGCGAACCCCCATCGCCTGCAGAATGCGGGCGGCCTCCATCATCGTCGCACATCCAATCGCGTTGTCGGTCGCTCCTGTCGCGGCGTGCCACGAATCGAGGTGGCCGCCGAGCATGATCACCTCGTCCGACTTGTCGGTACCGGGGATCTCGGCGACGACATTGTAAGTCGTCTTTCCCTCTGGATAGAGCTGGTTGACGATCTCGACCTCCAGCTCGACCTTTCGCCCTCCGGCAAGGATGCGGCTGATCCGGCCGAAATCCTCATTGCTGAGAATCAGTGTCGGGAGTACTTTGCTCGGGTCGAAGGAGCGGTTGTGGAAGGCGCGAATCCGCCGCTGCTCCATCGCCGCGTCGTTGAGGCGGAGGCGCGCGCCGGCGCGCATCAGAAAGGCGTCGACCTGGTCGTTGATCTCCCGGGCCGTCAGTTTGCGAGGAGCCGCCGGGTCCTGTGGCGCGGCGGCCGGCGGACGCGGCGGTCCCGCCGGGGACGCTCCGGAGAACCTCGCTTTGGCCTGGGCCTCGTCGAGCCGCTTGGGCGCGGGATCAAAGTTGACTGGAATCCGTGCCGGCGCCCCGACCAGCACCATTCGTCCGGCGACATTGGCCTCATGCGCGGTGAAGACCGCCTTCAGCTCCTCTTCGGTGGCCTGGGCCGGGACGGGGAGAGCGTAGGCCTCCGCTTTGACCACTCCATTGGTGCCCGGGGTCCAGGCGAGGACCTCGGCGACGAGCGGCTCCCGATAGGGTGCGACGACGTGCGCGTTCAGGCGATCGTTGGTCCATCCCGGATGGCCAAACTCCCACGGTTCGAGCGCGCCATTCTGCAGGCCCCACTCCCGCATTCGGCTGAGCGCCCACTCCCCCGCGGCTTTGAGCGAGGGCGATCCGGTCAGTCTCGGCCCGTAGACGTCGCTCAGCACGTGCAGCGTCGACATAATCTGCGAATTTTCCGATGCCTCCTTGCGGATCCGCGCCAGGATTTCGGGTGGGATCTCGTCCGTCTGTGTCGACGGCGCTGTCGA
>JBEIJP010000454.1:0-3299 GCA_040380245.1 Acidobacteriota bacterium
CCTGACCTGATCGACCGCTTCCTGGCAGATCCGAGGCAAACTTTGCCCGAGATTCCATACTCGATGCCGATTGTTGACACGGATGCTGAGTGCACCGTATGATTTCGGTCTGTTTTACTCAATGATGGATCGAGTTCCTCGTCCGGTGTGTATCGTCCCCGATGTGTATCGTCCAAGGACTCTTCAAGACCCTTTTGGGAGATGGTCTCTCAGCAGCAACTGAATCGGGAATGCGCTCCCGTAGATCCACCTCTGACGAGATGGGTAGCTCCGAAGCCACGTGGGAAAGGCGGCGGACAATGATGGCAGCAGGCGATGATGCCAGACTCGGTAAGTATTGGTCCCATTCCCAGGACCTGTCTTGAACACGACCCACTCCCCGCACTTATGATCGGCGAATTGATCGGTACGGTCAGCCAAAAAGCGCTTGATGGAATCGTTCGATGGCTGATCCGTCTTCACCCGAATCCGAACCTCCTCTCGTTGATCGGCCTGGGAATCAATCTCTGGGCCGCAATTCTCTATGGTTTCGGAAAGTTCTTCGCCGCCGGTCTGGTCATGATCCTCGCCAACCTCTTTGACATTCTGGATGGTCGGGTCGCCCGGGGATCCGGAAGGGTCACCCGTTTTGGCGCTTTTCTCGATTCCAGTCTCGATCGGCTATCCGATATGGTCGTCTTTCTCGGAATCATTATTTTTTACACGAGGGATACAGCGCATCACTCGACGCTCTACGCGGCGCTGACGGGAGCGGCCCTGATCGGATCGGTGATGGTCAGCTACACCAGCGCCCGGGCCGAATCCCTGATCCCCAAATGTGATGTCGGTTTCCTGCGTCGGCCGGAGCGGGTCGTCCTCCTGATCATTGGTTCACTGACAGTCTGGCCTGGCTCCACACATCCGCTGCTCAACAAGATGCCGGCAACCATCTGGCTCTTGACCATTCTCTCCTACTGGACGTTCCTGCAGCGTCTCTATCACACCTGGTCGGCGCTGCGACAGTCTGACAATCCTCCATCGGGAGAGGTAATTCCGACGGTTTGACCTGATTAGAAGGAGCCGACGTACGAAAGTCGGTCGAGGTTCTCGAAAACGATGATTGCACAACAAGAGAAGACTATGGGAGAGGGAAGGAATCTGCCGCAGGGAGTCCAGCCGCAAGGAGTCCTGATGATGACCTGCCCGTGTTGTGGCGACGGGCGCGAGAATAGTGTCGAGAAGGGAGCGACCTGTGGCCACTGTGGCGCCCGCCAGGTGGGGGATCCGCTCACTCCACCCGACCAGCTCCTGCCAAAGCTGGGACCGTCACTGGTTGCCTTCGGCGTGGCAATCTCCATCCTGGTCATCTTTCTCGGTGCCTGGGTACTGGGCAACGATCTGCGGGTGGGTCGGGTCCTGCTGGTGACCCTGCTGGGAGACGGCTGGAAGGCCACCCGGCTGTTGCTCGAGGCCGATCCCAGACTGCCGTACTACCGAATCGTTCGCTATGACGCGACGCGGCTGGCGTTCTTTCTCTCGATGATCCTCATCCCCCTCTCGGTGCTGGGAATCTGGCTGTCGCGACGAGCCGAACGCCTCGTCCAGGCCACTCCACACCGCTTTACCGGGCAGCGTCTGGCCAAAGTGTCCCTGACGCTTTGCGGGGTCTGGCTGGTCGGGTTGACGACCGTCGTCGCCTTCCACATCCCGGAGCGGGTCAACGGGTTCCGCGAGCGTCGTCGCGCAGAGACCCGGGTCGTGATGTACCAGCTTCATCAGCAAGCGCTCCAGAAGTACTACCAGGAATACGGAAGCTACCCGCAGGAGCTGCCCGACCTCTCCCGCGTCAATGCGGAAGCAGCGCCGCGCACAGACTATTGGGAGCAACCATTCACGTATCAGCCGGTAGGGGTGATCGCCTCCAAAGGCGCTTCGATCATCTTCAGCAACTACAAGCTCGTCTCCGCTGGAGCCGACGGAAGGTTCGCGACGGACGATGACCTGGTGATGATTGACGGAATCATCCTGGAGGGCTCCTCGAAGCACGATCCCAATCGGGTCGCCCTGGAAGATCTCTTCCCGGGCAACTGAACAGTCCCGGCATTTTCGTGAACAAGGCCATCGGTGACCGTGCCTCCCAGAGCAATGATGGATCGATCACGGATCGACTCAACCGGGGAGGACCCGATGGCCTCTCTTGTGTAAGGCTCTTCCTCGGATCATGACCTACCCTTCCTGGTTTACGCTTCTGGTCGCGCGAATTCGCGGAAACGATCCGATCGCCGATTACTACGCCTGGCTCAAGAGCTATGGCAGAGTCACCGAGGGATTGGTCCTCGATCTCGTCCAATCGGACGAGGGGAATGCCGTGCACTACCGATATCAAGTCGGCAATGTCGAGTACGAGGCGGTAGAGCCGCTGACAGCCGACCAGCAACTCGACCGGCCCCGCTACAGCCCTGGTGCCCACATCACCGTGCGTTTCGATCCGAAGAAGCCAGGAATCTCGATCGTTCCCTGAAGAACCAGCGCCCAGCTGGTATGGGCAGGCGTCAGGGACAACTGGAGAAGGAGAAGGCGCTACACCTATGTTCAAGAAGATCCTGATCGCCAACCGGGGGGAGATCGCGGTCAGGGTGATCCGTGCCTGTCGGGAATTGGGGATCTCTCCGGTCGCCATCTACTCCGATGTCGATCGCCAAGCCCTTCACGTCCGGCTGGCGGATGAGGCCTATTACGTAGGGGAAGCCCCGGCAGCGCGAAGCTACCTGCAGGGAGATCGAATCATCGCGGTCGCCAGGGAATGTGGAGCCGAGGCCATCCATCCGGGATACGGGTTCCTCTCTGAGCGGGCGGGCTTTGCTCGCGCGGTCCTGGAGGCGGGATTGGTCTTCATCGGCCCTTCGCCAGAGTCGATCACCCGGATGGGTGACAAGACGAACGCCCGCCAGGCGGCCATCGCCGCCGGTGTCCAGATCGTACCGGGCAGTCGAAAGCCGATCACAGGGCCGGCGGATGCCCGCCAGCAGGCCGAGGAGATTGGGTATCCGCTCATGCTCAAAGCCTCCGCAGGGGGTGGAGGAAAAGGCATGCGGATCGTCCGGCAGCCGGCGGAACTCGAGTCGGCCCTGACCTTGGCCGCGGCAGAAGCGGAAGCCGCCTTTGGAGACGCCGCTGTCTACCTGGAAAAGTATATCGAGCGACCCCGCCACATCGAGATTCAACTGCTCGGCGATCCATCTGGAACGATTCTTCATCTGGGGGAACGAGAGTGCTCGATTCAACGCCGCCACCAGAAGGTGATCGAGGAGTGCCCTGCC
>JBEIJP010000455.1:0-3298 GCA_040380245.1 Acidobacteriota bacterium
ATGTGCGAAATGTTGAGGGGCATTCCCTGCTCAATGACCTCGAACGATCTCTGGCGCCCGTTGGGCATCAGGCGTCAAGGTAGAAGCGGCTTCCAGCCGCTTCTCAATGGCGGAAACAGCGTCCTGCCGTTTCTACCCTGGTATCGCTACACTCCCCCCTTTGCGTCCTGGCGTTAGATTGCCCCACTTTCGTGGACGGTCACAACTACCTCTCAGAAACGAAATACCAGGAAAAACAGCACACCTGATGCAAGATTTTCGTGATACTTGCCTTCAAAATGATCGAACGACGAGACGTGGTTGATGAGAGCCTGGCGAGATCGCAACGCCGTGTGGATCTGGTGCAATGCGGTGGGAGAGTCTACGGCTGAGGTACTCCCCACTCGGCTTCCGCAACTGAGTCAAATGGCCGATCGAGAGAGACGGGCACGCCTTGCAAGGGGTAGTCCTCAGCCGTAGGTTGCTGGCGCTGACTGGTAATCACAATGATCTCGACCGTTTCACCTTCTTCGAGAGGGAGGCTGTTGAGGACGATGACTCCTTCTGGTCCTGCTTGAATCTGAATTCGGTGAATCATCACTCTTCCCCTGATCGTTGAGTTGTAGACGCGCTGAGGCGGCAAGAGCAAGGCCCACGACGATGGATTGATGGAGGCTGGCCAGTCGTCGCTTCGTGCTGGTGGGACCGCTTGAAGAGCCCCAATCGACCCTCTCGCAGGGTAGCAGCGTCCCGCAGGATTGAAAAGTGGCCAGCAGGGAAAATGGATCCTCCGTTTCGAGGGGGGCAGGGGTCGTCTGGCGGGCGCTTGCGTTCAGACCTTTTTCCCGCGACACTGGCACGATGCAAGAATGGAATGAGACAGAACGAAACGAGCGGATCGATCTTTTGCGGCGAGCGTTGGAGGCGCGCACTCCCCTGCTGGAGGAGCGGCATGAGTCGGCTTGTCGGCTCTTCCACGGGTTTACGGAGGGGTGGCCGGAGATTGCGGTCGACCTCTACGGGCGAACGATCGTGTTGCACGACTACGACGAATCGCCGCTGGAAGGGGCGAGAGCGGCGGCGATCGCGGGGGGGTTCTACCAGGAGGCGCTGCCGTGGGTGAGCGCGATCCTCTGGAAGTCGCGGCACGGGACGACGCCAGAGGCGCGGAAGGGAGTGTGGCTGCGGGAGGGGCCTGTCGACCGGAAGGTGCGGGAGAACGGGGTCTGGTACGCGCTCAACCTGCAGGCGAGCGGGGACGCGGGGCTCTACCTCGACACGCGGGGGCTGCGGGAGTGGTTGCGGGAGCGCATGGCGGGGCAGCGGGTGCTCAACACCTTCGCGCATACCGGCAGCCTGGGAGTGGCGGCGCGGGCGGGAGGCGCGGCGCGAGTGGTCCATCTCGACCTGCGGCGGGAGTGGCTCAACCAGGCGAAAGCGTCCTACACGCTCAACGGATTTCCGATCGACCGGGGAGACTTCATCGCCGGGGACTTCTGGCCAGTGACGAGCCGGCTGATCCGCTCGGGAGCGCTCTTCGATTGCGTCATCCTCGATCCGCCGTTCTTCGCGGTCTCGGCGAAGGGGACGGTCGATGTCGAGAAGAACTTTGCGCGATTGATCAACAAGGTGCGGCCGCTCGTCGCGGACGGAGGGTGTCTGGTCGCGATCAACAATGGCGTCTTCGTCTCTGGCGCCGAGTATCAGCGTCTGTTGGAGAGCCTCTGCGAGGATGGGTACCTGACGGTGGAGGCGCGGATCCCGGTAGGAGCGGACTTTCCGGGTCCGGGGGCGGGGATGAGGTCGGCGTTGCCGGATCCGTCGCCCTTCAACCACTCGACGAAGATCGCGGTCCTGCGCGTCCGGCGGAAGGACGGGGCACGGGAGCGGGTCGAGGTCGCGCCGGCTTCCCGACGGGCAGAGGCCGAGCCAGTCGAGGCTCCGCCCGAGTCGGAGACGCAGGCCTGATCAGGGAGAGATGAGAAGACCGATGGACGAGAGAGGGATTGGGACGGTCAAGGGGCCGGGCGAAAAGCCGCACGAATACCGGTTCATCACCATCGACAACCGGCAGACGCGAGTGGGCGAGTTTGTCTACGATGTGGTCGCGGAAGGCGAGGGGGAGTGGAAGATGATCGGCACGATCATCGAGCGGCGGCTGGTGCGCGGGCTGCCGGACAGCTTTCTGGTCGATCCGGCGACGCCGCCGCAGGAGATTGCCGGGCTGCTCGGCGTCGATCGGGAGGCGGGCGAGATCTTCGAGATCACCGTCGAGACGATCGGGTATTTCAGCGACAAGCTGCAGGACTTCATCAATCCCCGGATTCCTCCGCAGCCGGGGCAGCAGATCTTCCTCGCCTCGAATGAGATTCTGACGCAGATCCTCTCGCCGCGACGTCTGGGAGACGCGGGCGGAGCCCACATCGGATCGCTGCTGACGCGGCCGAAGGGGGAGGTGCCGATCGTCCTCTCGGTGCGGGAGGTGGTCTCGACGCACCTCGCCGTTCTGGCGAGCACCGGTTCAGGGAAGAGCTACCTGGCGGGTGTGCTGGTCGAGGAGCTGATGTCGGCGCGGAACCGGGCAGCGGTGCTGATCGTCGATCCGCACGGCGAGTATGGGACGCTGCAGGAGCTCCATCAGCATCCGGCCTTCGTGGAGGGATCGTACCGTCCCGAGGTCAAGCTCTACTCGCCGGACCGGATCAAGGTGCGCCTGTCGAGTCTGACCGAGGCCGACCTGGTCTACCTGCTGCCGGAGATGACCGAGAAGATGCGGACGTTTCTGAGCCAGGCCTACCGCGCGCTGGTCAACAACAAGGGGCGGGGAGAGCGTGGATTGTGGGGCTTTCAGGACCTGCTCGACGAGGTCCGCGCGCAGCGGTACGAGGACGCGGAAGGCAAGGGCGGCGGGAATATCAGCAGCATCGACGGGCTCGAGTGGCGGTTGCGGCGGCGGTTCGAGCAGAGCCGGATCTTCTCGGACCACGCGCATCTGGACCTGCGGGATCTCTTCGTGCCGGGGCAGTGCACGGTACTGCAGCTCTCGGACATCGACGAGAACGAGCAGCAGGTGATCGTCGGGGCGCTGCTGCGGCGGACCAACAAGGCGCGCGTCGCGACGGTGAGGGGAGCCGGGCAGGAGGGAGAGGAGTCGTGGCTGCCCTACCCTGTCTTCGTGCTGCTGGAGGAGGCGCACCGCTACGCGCCGGCGGGGGCGCGGGTCGTCTCGACCGAGATTTTGCGGCAGATCCTCGCCGAAGGGCGCAAGTTTGGCGTTGGGATCGGGCTGATCACCCAGCGGCCGGGGAAGCTCGACCAG
>JBEIJP010000456.1:0-3297 GCA_040380245.1 Acidobacteriota bacterium
CCGCCACCGCCCGCACCCAGCGCGGACGGCCCGCCCAGTCGGGCAGCTGCCAGCTGCCGCGCGAGAGGAAGGCATGCGGCTGGTCGAAAGCGCTGCGTCCTTTGAGGTCGCCGTGGACATCGAACTCCGTCTGGCTGCGTGACACACGACCATCCGGCCCCGAGAGCGTGTTGGTGTAGTCGTGCCCCAGATCGAGCGACTTGCTGTACCAGTAGGAGAGATCCAGTGAAAATCCCCGCCACCCCGGCAGGACCAGCGAGACCCGCCCCGCGTCATACCAGGCGCGGGAGCCGTTGAGGAAGTAATAGGACTGCAACACGTTCGGATCGGATCGGCGCTGATTGACCGTCGCGTTGGTTAGCGGAATTCCTGAGACCACCTGGGCCCGATTGTTGAACCACATCTGAAAGAGCTTGTGGGCGCGGCTGCCAATGTAGCCCACCTGCAGTCGGACTTGTCGCCCAAGGTTCGTCTCCCAGATCAGGTTGTACTGATGGGCATAGGGCGTGACAAAGTCCGGGGAGAAGGTGAAGGTGCTGCTCCGTGTGTTGGGGGGAACATTGCGCGGGTCGAGCGCGCCTAACGGGTTGATCAGGTCCGGCTGGGGGACAAAGATCCGGAGGCTGCCGGGCGGGTTGAGGCGAATCTGCCCGTAGGTCACCGGGAAGATCTGCCCGTAGTGAAGGCCATAGTTTCCGCGGACCACCCCGAGACGGTCCGAGACGCGCCAGGCGAAGCCGAGATAGGGCGCGAGGTTGTTGCAATCACAATCGAAGGGGAACTGGTTGAGATTGTTGACCTCGGTCGGGCGGGTGACGGTCTGGTAGCGCAGGCCATAGCTCACCTGCCACCGGTCACTGAGGCGCCAGACGTCTCCGGCATAGGCGTTGACGATCCAGTTCCGGAAGCCCCGGTGGGTGCTGCCGACCGCGAGAGTATATTGGAATGGAATTCCCAGCCGCAGGTTGGTGATCGCGTCCCGGCCGCGGTCGTCGGCGAACATGAGAATGCCCCGATCCCCGTCCGGCTCGGTGCCGTTGATCTGTGTGCGAAACAGTTCCCCGCCCCAGGAGAGCTGGTGCTGGCCGCGCGTCTGGCGGACCGCCCCGGCGTACCGAAAATTGTTGAGGGCACGGTTGATCGGGATGGGCGGCGCTGGCCCCAGACCGGTCAGCGCTCCGGCAAACATGACCGTCGGGCCGACGGCGTTCGGTTCCGGGCGCAGCAGCGACGTCGTCCGGTCGAATCCGACGGTCGCCTCGACCAGTGTCCGGGCACTCCAGTTCCTTGTCCAGGTAGCCCGGGCCTGGTGCGATTTGAGGAAAGTGTCGGGATTCTGGCCGGCGACGAACTGGAACGGATTGACCGCCTGCCCGGTAAAGGCGTAACGGAGCGCCAGCTGGTCACGCGCCCCCCAGCGATGGTCGAGCCGGCCGCTGGCGTTGTCGGTGTTGATCCGCTGCGGCGCGTTGGTGTTGAGCGCCCGCGGGTCGATGTCTGTCCGGTTGGGCAGCTCCTTCGGGAAGGCGGCCAGATAGCGCGCAATGATCGCGCGCGCCGCCGGATCGGTCGTCAGCGGCGTCCGCTCATCAAATTTGGGCACCAGGACGTTCCCGTTGACCACCCCGCGGACCTTCTGCTGCCCCGCCTCGATCAGCAGGTGCGTCCGCTCGGCCAAGGGCACTCCCACCGAAAAGCCGTAGTTGTTCTCGCGCGCCGGCAGGACATCGCCGACCTGGAAGAAGGCTCGCGCGCTGAAGATACTGTTGTTGTGGGTCTCGAAGAGCCGCCCGTGAAATCCGCGCGCCTGCCGCGACGGCAGGTGGACCGGCGGAGCGGGTGGCACCCCATACTCCGCGCCAAAGTAGGTCCGCGTCGCGCTGAACTCGGCCACCGGGGTCGCCGAGGTCCCGATCCGCAGGTTGAGCTCCCGCAGCGCGTTGTTGTCGATCAGATTGAACTGGACGTTCTCGTTGCGACGACTCTCGCCGGAAGCGGCGTCGGTCTGCCCCAGCAGATTGAGCTGCGTCCGCTGCGCCTGCCCGGAGCTCCCCTCCGGGGTGTCCTGCCGCGGCGCTTCGCCCGGCTTGGTCGGCTTGCTCGGCTTCGCCGCCGGGGCTTGCTGCGCCCTCACACCGTCCCCCACCAGGAGCATGCCCCCCAGGATCAGTCCCCCCATCCAAAACCAGACCGCGCGTCGATTGTCATTCACCGTGTCGATTAACTCCCCTCACAGAATTCAGAGCGAACGTAGTGTACGGTGCCGCTCCCGCCAAGGCAATCTCCCCACACACACGAAGAGACGCACCGCCTCGGATGAAAACCCTGAGAACGGTGCGTCTGAAGGAGAGGAACGCCTCCCGCTGTGTGTCCAAGCCGTGTATGGGTGGATGGATGGTTCAAGAGGAGCGCCTAACCGCGCCCACCCGCTGTTCGGGCTGCCTTGGGGGTTCCCCAATGGGCCCGATAGGTTCGACCGAGCAGGCCGGTCGCCTCGGCATCGCCGGCAATCGCCTCCCGCTGCGGATCGAAGGTGAGATTGCGGCCCGTCCGAATGACGATGTTCCCGAGGTGGGCGTGCAGGGACGAACGGTGGCCGATCTCGATCTCGGCGTTCGGCGCTTTCCGGCTGCGGATGCAGTCGACAAAGTTGCGCGAATGCCAGTTCTCGGCGTTGACCAGCTCCTCGTGGACCTGGCGGTGCTGGCGATCGTAGATCCGATAGCCGAAGCGCCGACCCGCCGGAGTCGTCCAGCGGCCGATGTGCATGACCCCCTCCGTCCCATAGATGGCCACGCCGTTCTCCTGGCCCTCCATCCCGTAGGGATTCCAGATCCGCATCTCGAAGAGGATCGCCTTCTCGCCATAGTCGAAGGTGAGATTGGCCGTGTCCGGCGTCACCTGGTCATCGGCGAAGAAGACCTTGCGGCCGCTCCCCGAGACCCTCGTCGGCACTTCGACCTCGAGCATCCAGCGGGCGATGTCGATCTGGTGGACGCCGTCGTTGCCAACGTCGCCCGTGCCATAGTTCCAGTTCCAGTGCCACTTGTAGTGGAACCGGTTCTCGTTGAACGGCAGCATCTGCGCCGGCCCGGTCCAGGCGTCGTAATCGACTCCGGCCGGGACAGGGCTGTCCTGACGACGGCCGATGTCGTCACGCAACTGGACATCCCAGGCCTTGGCCATCAAGGCCCGCCCGATCCGCCCCTCGCGGATCGCGGCGTGGGCGGCGTAGTATACCGGAAAGCTCCGGTACTGCGTCCCGTGCTGGACGATGCGACTGTGGCGACGGGCGGC
>JBEIJP010000457.1:0-3296 GCA_040380245.1 Acidobacteriota bacterium
GATCTGATCCAGCCCTTTCTCAAGGGAGGGAAGATCGGCCTCTTCGGAGGCGCCGGGGTTGGCAAGACGGTCACGATCATGGAGTTGATCAACAACGTCGCCAAGGCGCACGGCGGCTTCTCGGTCTTTGCCGGAGTTGGCGAGCGGACGCGCGAAGGAAACGACCTCTGGTTGGAGATGCGCGAAGCGAAGGTCATCAACGACGAAGATATGAGCCAGTCGAAGGTGGCGCTCGTCTATGGACAGATGACCGAGCCCCCGGGAGCCCGCCTCCGCGTTGCGCTCTCCGGCCTGACCGTCGCCGAGTACTTCCGTGACCAGGGGCAGGATGTGCTGCTCTTTGTCGACAACATTTTCCGCTTTACCCAGGCCGGCTCCGAGGTCTCGGCGCTGCTCGGCCGTATGCCCAGCGCCGTTGGCTACCAGCCCAACCTCGCCACGGAGATGGGCGAGCTGCAGGAGCGCATCACCTCGACCCGCAAGGGCTCGATCACCTCTGTTCAGGCCATCTATGTGCCCGCTGACGATCTGACCGATCCAGCCCCGGCGACGACCTTCGCCCACCTCGATGCCACGACGGTGCTCTCCCGGCAAATTGCCGAGCTGGGGATCTACCCCGCGGTCAGCCCCCTCGAATCGAGCTCCCGGATTCTCGATCCGCGGATCGTCGGGGAGGAGCACTACGCCACCGCTCAGGATGTCAAGCGCATCCTCCAGCGCTACAAGGACCTGCAGGACATCATCGCCATTCTGGGCATCGACGAGCTCTCCGAGGATGACAAGTTGACGGTCTCCCGGGCGCGCAAGATTCAGCGGTTTCTCTCGCAGCCCTTCCACGTCGCTGAGCAGTTCACCGGCATCCCTGGCAAGCTCGTTCCGATCGAGGAGACGATCCGGGGCTTCCGTGAGATCGTCGATGGAAAGCACGATGACCTACCTGAACAGGCTTTCTACCTCAAGGGAACCATTGACGAGGTAGTCGAAGCGGCGAGAAAGATGTGACCTCATGGCTGAGAAACTGACATTGGAAGTCATCACCCCGGAGCGCAAAGTCCTCAGTCAGGTGGTCGACGAGGTGGTCGTTCCTGGAATGGACGGGGAGCTGGGCATCCTTCCGGACCACACCCCCCTCATCTCCCGCCTGCAGACGGGCGTCCTCTCCTTTCGGACAGGAACCGATCGGCAACTTCTTCACGTTAGCGGGGGATTTGTCGAGGTGCTTCCGGGACACGTCTCGGTCTTGAGCGACGTGGCCGAGCGGCCGGAGGAGATCGATCTCGAGCGGGCCCAGCGTGCCCGGGAGCGGGCCGAGCGGCGGCTGGCAACCCTCGGCGAGGATGTCGACTTTCGACGTGCCGAACTGAAGTTGCAGCGGGCGATGATCCGCATCCAGCTGGCCAGCAAGGGCTAGAGAAGCCCTGTCCCGGACAAGTCAAGCGGTGCTAGAGACAGGATCTCCGTTGGCACACCCGGGAAGGGGCGAGAACGGCGGTAACCTGTCTCTTTCTTTATTGCTAATCGGCAAGCTCGATCCCCGGGCGGTTGACTAGACGGTCCAAAAACTGGCGGGGGGAGCGCTCGCCGCACCTGTTGCGTATGGGAGAGCTGAGGGGATGAGCACGATGATCGCGATCCATCTGTTGACCTGGCTGGCCTGGCAGGAGCCGCCAACCGAAGCGGGCTTGAGCTTGATCGACCTGATATGGCGGTCGAGTCTGGTGGCCAAACTGGTGCTTCTCCTCCTGCTTGGGCTCTCGATCTCCTCTTGGGCGATCATCTTCACGAAGGGAAAGGCGACGAAGCAGTCCCGGCTGCTCTCGGCCCAATTCCTGGAGGCGTTCGAGCGCAGCCAGCGCTGGGCGGAACTGCACGCCGCGACCTCGTCGATCCCGGACAATCCCCTCAAGGCCGTCTTTCTGGCCGCGCACGGAGAGCTGCAGAAGCAGGCACGCCTCAACTCCGAGGCGGTTCAGCGCGTCATGCAGAGCGCGGCGATCGACGAGGCGACCAAACTGGAGCGCAGTCTCGGCTGGCTCGCCTCCACGGCGAGCGCGTCCCCGTTCATTGGTCTGTTTGGAACGGTCGTCGGGATCATCATCGCGTTCCAGGGCTTGACCCAGACGACGACCGCCTCTATTCAAGCGGTCGCACCGGGCATCGCCGAGGCCCTCGTCGCCACGGCGGCGGGCATCGGGGCGGCGGTCCCTGCCGTCCTCGCCTACAACCACTTCCTCAACCTCATCAAGGTGATCTCGGCCGACATGGACAGTTTCGCCTTGCGGCTTCTCAACCTGATCGAACGGGAGGCGGAGCGGGCACGCTGAGCCCCACAACGGCAAGAACGGCAGAACCTGTCGATTTTGGGCGCCTCCGCCGCAGGTGGCAAAACCCAGCCCGAAAAGGGCCGCAGCAGGGAAGACAATGGCATTCTCCACTCCACGCGGAAGAACGCAGACGGCACTCGCCGAGATCAACGTCACGCCGTTGGTCGACGTCATGCTGGTGCTCTTGATCATTTTTATGGTGACCGCGCCGATCCTGCAGACCGGGATCCAGGTCAATCTTCCGAAGACCCGCCAGGCACGCCCCCGGGAGGTGACTCAACGGGCTTTGATTCTCTCGGTCGATCGGGAAGGGCAGATCTATCTGAGTGGGCCAGGGGAGCGTCAACCGGTCAACGTCAATGATCTGCCACGGCTGCTTGAGGAGCGATTGGCCAAGGTCGAGGATCGGCGTGTCTATTTGCGGGGGGATGGGGAGACACCCTATCGGATTATTGCGTACGTGCTCGATCAGGCGAAGCAGGCCAACGCCAATGTCAGCCTGGTGACAGAACCGACAGAGAAGAAGTAGGACGGGAGTGGGTCGACATTGGACCAGAAGCGGAGCGTCAATTCAGACCGGCGGTGGGGAACGATTCTCTCCGTTCTGCTGCACGCCTCGATCCTCCTTCTCGGCGCCATCTTTCTGCGCCATCCGCCGTCGACTGAGATCGTCGCGGCGGGGGAGGGGAGCGGCGAGGGGGGAGGGATGATCGAGGTCGGGGTCATCGATGCCGGTCAGCTGGGATTGAGCGCTCGCCGGGCGGTCTCCCTGCCAGGTGAGGAGCGGGATCTCCCCAACAACGAACTGGTCGAGACGCAGCGTCCAGCTCCTCCCGAAGAGGCGGAGGTGCTCCCGAGCGAGCAGCGACGCGACCGCCAACCGATCGATCCCTTGACCCGTCGCGTCGACCGGCCCACCCCACGCCAGACCGAGCAGCTGGTGACGCCCACTCCACAACGCGGGCTCTCCCC
>JBEIJP010000458.1:0-3290 GCA_040380245.1 Acidobacteriota bacterium
CCGCCCAGCAGCAGGACCCCGCCGCCGCGCCGCGCAGCGAACTGCTCGATCCATCGCAGCTGTTCGTAACGGAAGAAGTTGGCCTCGATGCTGCCGATCACCAGTCCAGCGTATCCAAAAAGCTCTTCGTCGGTCCGCGGAAACCCCTCGGTCAGCTCCTCGCCGCTCGTCACTCCCTGGCGGTAGTACTTTCCCTCCGCCGATCGCAGGACCGAGACCAGCCGCAACTGCTTCTCATTTCGCGCCAGCGAGGCGCGCAACTTCCCGTACTCCCAACGCGGCTCGCCTTCGAGGTGAAGGATGCGCGGGGACTCCTCGACGATCTCGATCAGCGTCTCGCGCAGGTTGTTTCGGGGGGAGACCTCGCCTTCGAGTGGCGAGATCTCAAAGAGATAGCGACGCTGACCGGCCGAGGTCGGGGAGAACTCGACCGTCATCGTCTGCGGTGCGCCGTCTTCTCTCGCCGGGGGGAGCGGTTCTGTCCGGACGACCCGGCCCTCTTCCTTGACTGTCAGAACCGATCGGCCTGAACCGGGGGGGGCGAGCCGGACGACCACTTCGGCGCTGATGGCCGATCCGATCAGCACTCGGCGCGGCACCGTCACGCGGACCAGCTCCTGGTCCCTCTCCCGCTCCGTCGCGCCGACTCCGATCGGAAAGACGGGAATCTGCCGTCCACGCAGGCGCCGCAGCTCCTCCCCAAGATCGCGTGCGGTGTTGTTCCCGCCATCGCTCACCAGCACGATCGCCGAGAGGGGAGCCCCCACCACCTCACGCGTTCCCTCCTCCAGCGCCCCCGCGAGGTCTGTCGCCGCTCCCTCCGTCCGTAACTCTCCGACGGAGGCGACTGGACGAACCGAAGAGGAGAAGCCGTACTGCCGCACCTGAAACTTCTCGGCGAGCGCCTTTCTCAGCGGTTGCTCGGCCCCGAGCAGCCGTTTGACCCCCTCGATGCGCGGCTCGGAACGTCCCTCCCTGCCCGCCTCCGGCAAACCCATGCTCAACGACTCGTCGATCAGGACCAGCAGGCTGGTGCTCTGGGGAATGATCGCCGGCACCACCAGGACGGGACGCATCAACAGGAGCACCAGCACGGTCAGGAGGGCGGCTCGCAGACCCGTCAGCAGCCATCGATTGGCCCGCTCCGAGCGGGCCTCGGCGGCCCCCTTTTTCACCGCCCCGGGCCTCCCGTAGAGATAGGCCAGCAAACCGATCCCCGCGATCAGCAACAACAGGACCACCCACCAGGCGGGGCGTTGGGCCAGCCCCAGCTCGCCTTTGGCAAAGGTCGACCAGCGGTATTTGAAGAGAAACTCGATCAAGCGGTCCATTGCCAGCGGCTCCAGCCTTCACCATCCACCTCGCTCACCGAGCGCAACGAGGCGACTGTTCTTCCATCTCACTAACCTGTTGTTCGCTCTACTCTCCTGAGTCGACAGCACCAATCACTGGGGCTTCATCCGGAGGGCATTGATCACAGGGGCGTCGATCACAGGACAGGCGCCTGGCGATCTGAGGGGAACCCGGGTATTATACGCACGATTCGCGGCGGGGGAGAAACGGTTTGCCCCCGGCCGTCAGATGGATCGCCGCTCCGCGATCCGGAATCGAACGCTGTGACACGGGATCCCCTCATGCCCTCACCCTCCCCTCAACCTCCGCAGACCCTACCGGGGAGATTCCGGGATGCCCGGCGAGCCGGTCTTCCGCGACGGGGACTCGCCCTTCTCCCATTTCTCTTCTTTCTCGCCCGGGTGATCGAGTATGTCTGGATGGCCCGGACGCCGGAGCAGATCCTCTGGTGTTGCCACCTGTCGAACCTCGGCCTCGCCGTGGGGCTCGTCCTCCGACGCCCTTCCTGGATCCGGATGACCAGCCTCTGGCTGATCATCGGCCTGCCCCCCTGGCTGATCGATATGCTCATGACGGGCCTGATGACGCCAGTCTCGATCTTCTCCCACTTCGGTGGTGCCCTTGTCGCCCTCTTCGCGCTGCGTCGGATCGGACTCCCCACCGGGTCCTGGCGACCCGCGCTGCTCTACTTTCTGGTCCTTCAGCAACTCACCCGACTTCTCACCACGCCGGGACCCTACACCAACGTCAATGTCGCCCACTTCGCCTACGGCCCCTGGAAGGACCTCTTCCAACCCTACTGGGTCTATCTGCTCGCCAACACCCTGCTGGTCGCGCTCTGCCTCTGGCTGCTCGAATCTGGTCTTCGCTGGTTGGGCTTTGGCGCCACTCCCACCCCGGAGTGAGTCCACGACACAGTCAGCCGGGCTCCGCCCTCAAACAGAGTAGAGCCTTTTTCGGAAACGAAATGATTCGAGGAAGCGATCGCCCCACCTGACGGGCAGGGCAGTGAAGGCGGGATCCATCCTCTCCCCTGAACTGGCTCTTTCAGGGGAGAGGCGAGTCTCGATTAGCCGGCGGAGTCTGTGTCGGGCGACTTGAAGACGAGCGCCGCGTTGGTGCCGCCAAATCCAAAGCTGTTGGAGAGGGCATAGCGCACCCGGGCCGGGCGGGCCCGATGTGGGACGTAGTCAAGGTCACACTGCGGATCGGGGTTGTCCAGGTTGATCGTCGGCGGCAGCACCTGCTGTTGGACGACCAGGGCGGTGATGCCTGCCTCCAGACCCCCCGCCCCACCGAGGAGGTGGCCCGTCATCGACTTGGTTGAACTGGCCGCCAACCGGAAGGCGTGCTCGCCAAACGCCCGCTTGATCGCCAGCGTCTCGAGGATGTCCCCGGCAGGGGTCGATGTCCCGTGCACATTGATATAGTCGATCGATTCCGGAACGGTCCCGGCGTCCGCGATCGATCGCAGCATCACCCGACGCGCGCCATCCCCATCTTCCGAAGGGGAGGTGATGTGAAAGGCGTCAGCCGTCATCGCGTAGCCGACCACCTCGGCGTAGATCTTCGCGCCGCGGGCCTTGGCATGCTCCAACTCCTCCAGAATCAGAATGCCCGCGCCCTCGCCGATGACGAATCCATCCCGGTCTTTGTCGAAGGGACGGGAGGCCCGCTCCGGGTCGTCGTTGCGGGTCGAGAGCGCGTGCATCGCCGCAAATCCCCCCACAGACATCGGCGTGATCGCCCCTTCCGTGCCCCCGCAGATCATCGCCAGTGCGTCTCCCCGCTGGATGATCTTGAAGCTGTCACCGATGGCGTGTGCCCCGGAACTGCACGCCGTCGCCGTCGCCGAGTTCGGCCCCTTGGCGCCATGGTAGATCGAGACATATCCCGAGGCCAGATTGACGATCGAGGCGGGGATGAAGAAGGGGGAG
>JBEIJP010000459.1:0-3289 GCA_040380245.1 Acidobacteriota bacterium
CGCCGCGCTCGAGGGGATCGCTCCCCTCCACCGTTGCGCGACCCTCGAGGAGGCCGTCCGGCTGGCCTTCACCTTATCCAGGCCGGGTGGCGTCGTACTGCTGGCTCCCGCCTGCGCCAGTTTCGATATGTTTCAGAACTACGAGCACCGGGGACGGGTCTTCAAGCAGGCGGTCAGTGACCTGCAGTCCGCAAAGGAGGCGGAGTGACAAGAACGCGAAAGCGCGAACCGATCTGGAAGGAGACGGAAGGCCTGCCGTGGGATCTCTGGCTCGCGGTACCGGTCGTTGGCCTCGTCCTCTTTGGCTTGATCATGGTCTACAGCGCCTCGTTGCACGCTCCCGAACCGGAACACACGCTCAAGGTCCAGGCTGGAGCCGGCGCCGCCGGTCTGCTCTTGATGTCGTTTCTGCGCAAATTCGATTACCAGCGGTTGGCCAGCCCCGTGATTGTCTATGGCTTCCTCGGGTTCTGTATCGTGCTCTTGTGTCTTGTTTTCCTGGTTCCGGAGGTCAAAGGGTCCCATCGATGGATTCGGCTTGGCGCTTTCTCTTTCCAACCATCAGAGCTGGCCAAACTGGGATTGATCCTTTTCCTCGCCTGGTTTCTGATGGTGCGCGAGGAGGAGGGGCTGCTCTCCGACTTCTGGTCGACACTGGCGCCAGTCGGAGTGATTCTGGGCATTCTCTCGGCGCTCTTGCTGCGGGAACCGGACCTCGGAACGACCTTGATTCTCTGCCTGATCTGCTTCTCGATCCTCTGTGTCGGCGGGGTGCCGATCAGGTATCTTCTCTATCCCGCTCCCTTTGTGATCGGGGCGGTCATCGCCTTGATTCAGTTCTCGGACTATCGGCGAGCCCGCCTCAACGCCTTCCTCTATCCGGAACGCTTTGCCGCGTCGGATGGCTACCAGCCTCTCCAGTCGCTGATCGCGATCGGATCAGGCGGAGTCCACGGACTTGGCCTTGGCGAGGGGCAGCAGAAGATGGCATTTATTCCCGATGTGCAGTCCGATTTTATCTTTCCGGTGATCGCGGAGGAGTTGGGACTGGTTGGGGCGGCGACGTTCGTCCTGGTCTTTGGGTTTCTCATGTGGCGCGGGATCCGGGCCTGCCTCCGCGCACCCGACACCCACGGCCGATTGCTTGCCACCGGGATCGTCGCCTGGATTGGCAGTCAGACCCTCTTCAATCTGTCGGTGACCCTCAGTCTGTTGCCAGCCAAAGGCATTACGCTCCCCTTCATCAGTGCGGGAGGCACCTCGCTGCTGAGTGTCCTGATAGCCACCGGTATTCTGCTCAACATCTCTGCCCAGGGAGCCGAGCCTGCCGCCGCTGGGGAGTGAGCGGGTCGTGTCTCGGCGAGTTGAGGAGGGCAGGGAAAGACAGGAGCGCGAAGAGATGGAACGAGAGGGTAGAGAGCCGGCCACGCAAGATCCAGCGGCCCCCCCGATCTCCCTGGTGATCGCGGGTGGGGGCACCGGCGGCCACCTCTACCCGGGCATCGCCATCGCCCGCGAATTGCAGCGGCGCCGGCCGGGAAGTCCGCTCCTCTTCGTCGGGACGTCGCGAGGGCTCGAGACGCGGATCGGTCCGGCCGAGGGGTTTCCCCTCGCGCTGATCGAAGTTGGCGCGCTCAATCGCGTTGGCTGGCGTCAGCAGCTCCGCACGCTCGCGAGGCTGCCCCAAACCTGTCTACAGGTGCGCGGGCTCCTCCGCCGCCAGCGCCCCGATCTGGTCCTGGGAGTCGGAGGGTACGCCTCGGGACCGGTCGTTCTCGTCGCCACGTTGCTGGGAATTCCGACCCTCGTCGCCGAGCAGAACGCCCTTCCAGGGTTCACCAATCGGCTGCTTGCCCGATTGGTCGACGCGGCCGCGATCACCTTCGAAGAGGCGCGGCGCTATTTTGGGCGCCGGGCGGTCTTGACCGGAAATCCGGTCCGGGCAGAGTTCCTGTCACTCTCTCCACGACCGCCGAGGGAGGCCGGGAGTCCTCTCCACCTCCTGGTGACAGGTGGGAGTCAGGGGGCTCGAGCGATCAACCGGGCGATGGTCGAGGCACTCCCCCTGCTTTCACAGGCGGGAGCCCGGTTGCAGGTGACCCATCAGACGGGAGCGCGTGACCTCGACTGGGTGGCGGCCGCTTACCGGGATGCCGGATTTCCCGCGAAGGTCGTCCCCTTTCTCGAGCGGATGGAGGAGTCGTTTGCGGCGGCAGACTTGTTGATCTGTCGAGCTGGCGCGACGACGGTGGCGGAACTGGCCGCCGCCGGCAGGGCCGCGATTCTCATTCCGTTTCCGCAGGCGGCCGACGACCATCAGCGAAAGAACGCCGAGGCGGTGGCCCGGGTCGGCGGAGGAGTCCTGATCGCCGAGGCGGATCTGACCCCTGCGCGCCTGGCGCGGGAACTTCTCGACCTCGCCGAGAATCCCGACCGTCTCGCGCGAATGTCGCAATCCGTACGTCAGCTGGCCCGGCCGGATGCCGCGGCCAAGGTCGTCGATCTGATCGTTCAACTGGTGCGGGCACGCGATTCCCGGACACGATAGTCAGCGAAATCTGGACGTCATATGTTTAAGAAGTATCAGCACATTCACTTTGTCGGAATTGGGGGAATCGGGATGAGCGGAATCGCCGAGGTTCTGCTCAATCTCGGGTACCGGGTCTCGGGCTCGGATCTGCGTCGGAGTCCGATTACCGATCGCCTGGCCCGGATGGGAGCCCGGATTCATGAGGGCCACGCCGCCGCCAACATCGAGGGCGCCCACGTCCTGGTGACATCGACCGCGGTACGGCCGGACAACCCGGAGGTCAACGCCGCGCTGCAACGGCAGATTCCCGTCATTCCACGCGCCGAGATGCTCGCCGAACTGATGCGCCTCAAGTACGGCATCGCCATTGCCGGTTCGCACGGGAAGACGACGACCACCTCGATGGTAGCGACGATGCTCGACCGGGCCGCCTTCGATCCCACGATCGTTGTTGGAGGCCGCGTCAACACCCTCGGCAGCAATGCTCGTCTCGGACGCGGCGACTTTATGGTGGTCGAAGCCGACGAGAGCGACAAGAGCTTCCTTAAGCTCTCCCCCACCATCGCCGTCGTCACCAATATCGACCTCGAACACCTCGAGTTCTACCGGGATCTGGGCGAAATCCGTGACTGCTTTGTCGAGTTCGTCAACAAAGTCCCCTTCTACGGATCCGTCATCATCTGCCTCGATGATCCCAATATCCAGTTGATCATTCCACGAATCACCCGACGGGTCATCACCTATGGCCTCCGGGCGCAG
>JBEIJP010000460.1:0-3285 GCA_040380245.1 Acidobacteriota bacterium
ACCGGGCGCCAACCGGAACGTCGCCGTCCCTTGCCGGAGACTTCCGAAGAGTGTGCCGGTCTCTCCCTGGAGTCGGACCCGATCGACACTCAATTCCGACTCGGTGCCGAGGAGCATCTCGCCGATGCCCCTGACGAGCAGGCGAGTCTGCTCCCGACCGGCGCGCACCGAACCGCCTTCCCGCAAGATCTGCGGTCCGACCGCCGGACGTCCGTCGATCCGCATCTCTCCCCGACTCTCGGCCATACCGATCGAGCCGGGGGCGCTCTCCAACCGGTCTGGATCCCGGTCTGCGGCGTAGGCTGGAACAGCCCACCGACAGCAGATCGAAAGCGGACCCACCACCAGGCTCGCCTGAACCAGGCTGACCAGCAACATTCGATTGACGTTCTTTCGCATCAGGCCTCCTCTTCATCGAAGCTGAATGACAACGCGGTTGGATGCCTTTCCTTCGACAAAGAGTTGCATCTCGACTTCCCCGCGAGCTGTCAGCTCTTTGGGAAGAAGAAGATTGACTTGATCGACGCCAATGAATTGGGGTTGTGGTCCGGCGTAGAGAACCGGAAGGGAGAGCCCTCCGACGACCAGCCGGACATCCTCGAGACTGCGGCGGTGGCGAATACCAGTACCATACAGCACCAGGTAGACGGTCTCCCCGGGATTCCCGAGTTGGACGGGGCGGCTGACCATCTGCCGACGAACCGGGTCAAAGCTCGCGACCTCGGCGTACTCAAGGGAGCCATTCGCCACCACGCGCACCACCTGCGCGGAGGCGACTCCTTGCCCAGTGGCGTTGGCGGTAAAGAGGCCGGGAGCCGCCCCTTCGATCTCGACCGCACCGGTGGCGATCACCTCGCCCTGGCGAACGATGGTCACCTGAGCGGGCCCTCGTCGCGTCGCGGCGGGAATGAGGTAGTTGACTTGCGAGGGGGCGACAAAGAAGAGTGGAGCCTCCCGGTCGACGCCGCCGTGGTCCCGGACCAACACGCGCGATCCCGCCAGGGAGGTGGGCAGGACCGAGCCGGTCGCCACCTCGATCCCAGTCGCCAATCCAGTCCCAAAGGCGGATGTGATCGATTCACGGGCCAGTCCGGCTGCCGCAAAAGTAGCGGCGGAGACATTGACGACCCGTCCGGGAACCCGATCGATCTCTCCAGACACAATCGTTTCGCTCCCCTCCTGGTCAAAGACGGTCACCTGGACCCGGTGCACATCGGCCAGGCGGGTGTTGCCGGTAAACCGCTGCACGATGGTGAAGCTCTGCCCCGCAACCATCCCACGCGCCCGAATCGATGACTCCAGCGGAAAAGAGACTGGCTGGCCGATGGGCTTGCCCTGTCGATCGAGAAAGAGATAGGAGGCCAGTGTCAGGTCCAGATTGGGATCCCACACCGTACACTCGACCTCGACTCCACCGTCCCGACGGGCAACGACCACCAGCGGCGCAAGGGAGCTGACCAGCGGATGGATCATCCTGGCCCGTGTCTCGACGCGTCCCGTCAGAGGAATGGTCACCGGGGCGTATCCGGTCTCCTCGACAATCAGCTGAGAGGTCAGTTGCGACTCCACCACCTGGGTTGCGGCGAGATTCTCGACCCGCCCCGCGGGAGCCGGAAAGACCGGCCGGTATTCCAGTCTGAGGTCGATCTTCTGATTGGGCGCAATCTGCAGACGGCTGACTCCGTCCACAAAGATCAGCGGCGTACGCTGCCCATTCGCAGCGATCGTCGAGACATGGAAGAGCGGACTCTCATCCCGCTCGACAATCTTTCCGGACTGGACCACCCCGCCTTCCCGCTGAATCCGGAGAAGGACTGACGCACCCGACCCAGTCAGGTTCTCAATCTGCACGCTCGGGAGTGTCGGGGTCCCCTGAGCAGGCTCGGGCGATCGCCCAATCAAGACCCGGCCGAAGTCGATGTTGGCGGCCGCTCCTTCGAGCTGAACCCGTGTCTGCTTGCCCATCCAGGTGGTCGCGCTGACCTCGCGAGACGGCGTAGCCTCCCCCACCAGATTGAACGCGACAATCCGATACCGGTAGGTCGTCCCGGGACGAAGCCCTCGATCCGAGTAGAACAGGACGTCGCGCCCCAGGGTGGCGACGCCCTCCCATGCACCACTCCCGTCGAGCTGGCGCTGGACCAGAAAGCCCGATTCATTGATCGAATTGTCACGCCAGGTCAGATCGATGCCAGTCAACGAAACGGCAACCGCCTGCAGGTCCGACGCAGGATCAGGAGCCACGTTGGGGGATCCCACCCGGACCTCGTTGGAGACGATCGACTCTCCGGCCGAGTTGAAGGCGGTGACCGTGTAGACGTAACTCTCTGGAGGAGAGACGCTGTTGTCCCGATAGGTAGTCGTCCCCTGACGTACCGTGGCGAGGATCACCCACGGCTCCCCGAGTGACGATCGACGGCGAATCCGAAAGCCCGTTTCGTTGTCCGAGCGATCGGCCCAGATCAGAAGCACCTGATTCGGCGATGGCAACGAGCTCTGGATCACAGCGGGAGCTTGTGGACGAACCTCGGTCGTCCCTTGCCCCGTCAAGGATCTCAACGCGTTGTCGATTCGCAATCGAGGCGCGATGACCCCATTGCGCGAGTCTGCCACCAGCGGGCCAGTGTTGGCCATCGCCAGGAAGATGTCGTCGACAGTCGCCGCCGGGACCCTTTGACGGGCCAATGCCCAGGCGCCAGAGACGTGTGGGACCGACATCGAGGTACCCCTTTTGGTGTCAACCCCCCCTCCCGGAACCGAAGATGTGATATCTTCTCCCGGCGCGAGGAGGCTCAAAAACGGCGCGCTGTTCGAGAAACTGGAGACAAAGTCGAGGGTGCCAGGTTGTTTTCCGGTCGAACCGACACTGATGGTGGAGGAGATACAGGCCGGCGTCGCCAATCCATCACTGAACCCATCATTCCCGGATGCCGCGATCGAAGCGACTCCCGCGCTTCTCAGGAGGTCGATGGCCATCTTCAGCGCCGGGTTCTCCGCGTCGCAGAAACGGTCATATCGAGAGCCCCCCAGGCTCAGATTGACAGCGGCGAGGCGATAGAGATCCCGTTGCTCGTAGAGATGGTCCAAAGCCCGGATCAGATCAGAGGTGAAGGCGACCAGGCAGGAAGGTGCTCCATTGCAGAGGCTCGGATTGTCGTACCGTGAGAAGATCTGAACCGCCCCCAGGCTTGCATCCCGAGCGACCCCAGACGTGAGGGTTCCCCGCCCCGCCGCGACCCCCGCCACGTGCGTGCCGTGATCGCATCCGAGAATCGAGTTCGCGCA
>JBEIJP010000461.1:0-3271 GCA_040380245.1 Acidobacteriota bacterium
CCCCGGTGGCGTGGGATCTGGACCTCGAGCGGGCGCTGGCGGAGCACTTTTCCCAGTATCAGGTCGGCGATCTCCTCGACGGTGAGGAGGTGAGGACTGGAGAAGAGGATTGCCGCCGCGTCGACCCCCTTCTGCGGCGCGAGCAGGGGCGTCTCGACCGCGTCCGGGGAGACCGCCGTGACGAAGATTCCCTGGGCGCGCAACTCCATCGCCGCGGCCAGGGAGAAGGCCCGGCAGGCGAACTTGGTCGCGGAGTAGACGGCGATGCCCGGGATCGGCGCGACTCCCGAGAGCGAGGCGATGTTGATGATGTGGCCCTGCCCCTGGCGCGCCATCTGGTTCGCGGCGACCCGCGTCCCGTGGATGACCCCTTTGAGGTTGATGTCGACGTGCCGATCGACCGTCTCCGCTGTCGACTCACGGATCCACTCCGATTGCATGTAGCCCGCGATGTTCATCAAGACATCGATCGAGCCGAAGGCGGCCACTGCCTCCTCGACCGCGGCGGACCAGTCGAGCGGGTCTCGGACATCGAGACGCCGCCAGCGACAGCGCTCCCTCGGCCAGGCTGATGCCCGCGCCGCCTCGGCCAGCGCCTCCTCGCGGATGTCCGTCGCCATCACCTGATGTCCCTCTCGCGCCAGGCGGTCGGCAAGATGGCGACCGATCCCGCTGGCGCACCCTGTCAGAAAGAATGTTCGTCGTCTCGCGGCTGGCTCTCCCATTGCTCAGTCCTCTCCTTTTCTATGTCGTCCTGGCCATCCTGGCGCATCGACCCGGGCTGGTCTCCCCCCCCCGCGGGGACGGCAAATTATCCTCCAATTGCTCGAATCCGTCCACTTGCCCCTCTCCGATCGGTGGTCTCCACCAGGGCTTTTGCAAAGTCGATATCGATCGATTCGGGTTGACAAAACAGAGAGGAGACGCGCATCTGCGCACGCCCAAACAGAAACTTGCCATTATTGGACCACGGTCTGTTGAAGCAAGAGCCAGGCAGGATTGTCGTGACAACATCCGCCCCGAAGGGGCGGTGCATACCAGCCCAGGGTGGAACCCTGGGTATCTGAGGGAGACCTTGCGGCGTTCCTTCAGAACGCCGGCAGAACGCCGGCAGAACGCCGGCAGAACGCTGGAGGATGCTCGGACGCTACCCAGGGCGTCGCCCTGGGCTGGTATGCGGTGTCCCGTTGGGACACCTGGAGCCGATCCTGCTTTCCCGATCGCAGGCACACCCGCACCTACCACAGGGAGTCATGACGGGTCGTTCAGCGTGGCTGTCTCTGACTTTGCCAAAGCCCTGTGGTCTCCATCGGCTCGGACGGGGCTTCTGCCAAGGGAGGGTTTCCCCGCCGGGATCTTTTCCAGTATGATCTGCAGACTTGGAAGCCTGCCCGGAGAGACTGGCTGAGGGGGGGCCCCTCACATCCAGCAGAACGGGCTTGCTCCGGCTGTTCCATTCAGTGCTCAGGTGGCCCGCGAGGTGACCGGTTGAAGAAGAAGGTGACACTGCGCGACATCGGGAAACGGTTGGGCCTTTCGGCCATGACCGTCTCTCTCGCCCTGCGTGACCATCCCCGGATCCCGGAGAGCACCCGCGAGCGGGTTCACGCCGCCATCCGCGAGCTTGACTACAAGCCCAACCAGGTCGCCCGCGCCCTCGCCACTGGTCGCTCCAACCTTATTGGCGTCATCGTTCCCAACAGCAGCGACCCCTATTACGCCGAGGTGATTCGCGCCATCGAGGACGCCGCCAGCCAGGCCGGGTACCACGTTCTGGTCAGCAATGGCTCCTACGACATGAACAAGTATGTCGATCGGGTCCGCGCCATGGCGGCCCTCCATATGGGCGGCATCATCACCGCACCTCCCCTCCTCTCCGAACGTCCCCGTCTGCCCTCTTTCTGGCAGGAGCTTCTTGAAAGCGACCTCCAGATCGTCCTCGTCAACCGCCAACTCCGCCCGGCCATCTTTCACCAGGTCGCCGCCGACTATCTGACGGGAGTCCGACTGGTCCTCGACGCCCTCGTCGAACGCGGCCATCGCCGCATCGGCTACCTCTCCGGCACCCCCGCCATGCTGCCCATCAAGCAGCGCTGGCGCGCCTTTCAACGCCATCTCCAGCGGCTTGGCCTCCCCTCCGATCCCAGGCTGCACCAATCGAGCGAATTGACCTTTGCCGGGGGGGCCGCCGCCGGTCGCCGCCTCTGGGAGGGCACAACTGAGAAACCCACCGCCATCGTCGCCTTCAGCGATACCGTCGCGATCGGCCTGCTCCGGTTTCTTCACGATGCCGGAATCGAGGTCCCTCGCGCCGTCTCCGTCGTCAGCTTTGATGGGCTTCCGCTCGGCGAGTTCACCACCCCCTCCCTCTCCTCCGTTGTGACTCCGATGTACGAGGTGGGCTCCCGCGCCTTTACGCTCCTCCTCGAGGCCATGGAGGGGCGCCACTCCGCCCCCCAGAGCCTCCTCCTGCCCGTCCATCTTGCCCTCCGCGAATCGATCGGTCCTCCCCTCTCCTCCCCGTCGAGACTTTCGTCGAAGCTTTCTTCCCCTCTTGCTTGACTCCCCGCGCTACTCCAGAGTAGTTTACCGATAAAACACCAGCGGCCGCGTCGGGCCGTATCGCCGGCGAGAGGCGAGACAGAACCACAAGAAAGAAGTAGATGAAGTCTGGATGAGAGGGGGGGCGGGAATGGTCACACGGCGTGAGTGGATGGGCGGGCTGGCCGCAGCCTCGCTGGCCTCGATCGGTGGATGGGGGCCGGCCGAAGTGCGGGTGGGGTGTCAGACGAACGCGTGGGCGATCCGTCCAGGAAAGTTCGAAGATCTCCTGGCAGTGCTGGCCAGGCTGCGCGAGTTGGGCTATACCGGCTACGAGACAGGGTTTCGGAATCTGCAGGGACGGTTCGGGGAGGCGGCGGCGGCGCGACGGGAGCTGGAGAGTACCGGATTGAAGCTCCTCGGAGTGCACATCTTTCTCGAGCGGTATGACGAGCGGACGGCGATTGCCCCGCGAGCGGAGATCGAGCGAGTCGCCGAGGGCGCGGCGGCCCTTGGCGCAGAGCGCCTGATTCTGAGTGGGCGCGGGTTGCTTGAGGCGGGTAAGCTCGACGCGGAGGCGCTGCGTCGGAAGGCGGAGGCGCTCAACGGCGCGGGGGAGTTCTGTCGGGCGCGGGGAATGCGGGTGGCCTACCATAACCACGGGCCGGAGATGGCGGAGGAAGCGCGGGAGATGGAAGGTCTGATCCGTTTGACGCATCCGGCGCGGGTC
>JBEIJP010000462.1:0-3266 GCA_040380245.1 Acidobacteriota bacterium
CCAATCAGGCGTTCTGCCAAGGTACAGCAGGAACGCCGCAACGGGTAGGATTGGGCAGACGCCCTCTATTCAAGAATATGCGGCGTTCCTTCAGAACGCCGGGGGATGCCGTGACGGTACCCAGGGCGTTGCCCTGGGCTGGTATGCGGTGTCCCGTTGGGACACCAGGAGCCGATCCCGTTCTCCCAATCAAAGCCACTCCAGCGCCCACCTCTTCGAGCCTTGTCAGGTCATTCAGGGTGCCTGTCCCTGACTTTGCAAAAGCCCTGGGTTGCCGAGCTGCGGCGGTCGGTGCATGATCTCCCTGCGACCGGCTCGCCCCCGGGCGATTCGGAGGCGGTACTCATCCCCTGGGCCACGCTGCTGGACAGGGATTCACTTGGAGAGATGACGATATGAACGACAACCACAAGAGGGCGGAAGAGAAGAACGAATCATCGATGACCCGGCGAGCCTTTCTCGATCAGGGAGCCCGTGTCACCGCTGGCGTGGCGGCGGCCGGGGTGCTGGGGAGCGCCGCGGGAGAGGCCGGCACGGCCCGTCGACGACTGGCGCTTGTTGGCACGGGCAGTCGCGGAACGTCGATGTGGGGGTCGGGCGTCGTCCGTCCCTACGGTGAGTATGTCGAGTTTGTCGGGCTCTGCGACAGCAATCGCAAGCGAGTCGAGGTCGCCAAACAGCTCATGGGCGTCGATTGCCCAACCTACACCGACTTTGACCGGATGGTCCGGGAGTCGAAGCCCGACACCGTCATCGTGACTACTCGTGATTCCTCGCACGACCAGTATATCGTTCGCGCTCTCGAACTGGGCTGCCAGGTGATCACCGAGAAGCCGATGACGACCGACGAACACAAGTGCCAGCGCGTCCTCGACGCCGAGAAGAAGTATGGTCGCCCGATCATCGTCGGATTCAATGCCCGTTGCTCGACGATCGCCGAGAAGACCCGCGAGTACCTCGCCTCGGGCGTGCTTGGCCCGATCACCTCGGTCGACTTTCACTGGTATCTCGATGTTCAGCACGGGGCCGACTATTTTCGTCGCTGGCACGGCCAACGCGAGTACTCCGGCTCGCTCTGGGTCCACAAGGCGACCCACCACTTCGACCTCATCAACTGGATCATGCAGGCCGAGCCCGTCGAGGTCCACGCCAATGGCGAACTCCGCCACTACGGCCGCAACAGCCCGATCCGCGGCACTAACTGCCGCACCTGCTCTCACAAGTCGAGCTGCGCCTTCTACTGGGATATGACCCGCAACGCCCGCGCCATGCAGATGTATGCCGACTGCGAATCGGAGGATGGCTACTTCCGCGACGGCTGTCTCTTCCGCGAAGAGATCGACATCTGGGACACCATGACCGCCAATGTCCGCTATGACAACGGGGCCCTCATGAGCTACTCGCTCAACGCTTTTATGCCCTATGAAGGCTACACCATGTCGTTCAATGGCCTTAAAGGGCGGCTTGACGTGCGGACTTATGACCGCCAGCCCTGGCCCGTCTCTGCGAGCGCCGAGTTTCGGCTGAGTCGGAACTTTGGTCCCTCGGAATTGGTGGAGGTCAAGGTGGGCAGCGCCGATCACGGCGGCGCCGATCCGAAGCTCAAGGATATGATATTCAAGCCCGGAACGCCCGACCCCCTGCGGCAGCTGGCCGGCTCACGCGCCGGAGCGATGTCCCTTCTGACGGGCGTCGCCGCCTATCGCAGCATCGAGCGCAAAGCACCGGTCCGCATCGCCGATCTCGTTCGATTCTAACTCCTCCACCGGCCTGCTGGCCGGAAGGGGGAATGGTGGGCGAAACGGTGGGCAAAACGGTGGTCGAATGCCCTGATGATTAGAAGCAATGAACCTGGAAGGAAATTGAGATGACTCTCTCCCCGGACCGTTATTTTGATTCAGAGCCGCGCCACCTTGAGATGGCCCGGCGGCTCTACTCCCTGGTGGCCGATGCGCCGCTCGTCTGCCCGCACGGCCACGTCGACCCGCGCATGTTCGCCGATCCGGACTACCAGTTTGGCTCCCCGGCCGATCTGCTGCTGATCCCGGACCACTACATCTTCCGGATGCTCTATTCCCAGGGGATCCCGCTCGAATCACTTGGGATTCCGCGGCTCGATGGCGGGCCGGTCGAGACGGACCACCGCCGCATCTGGCAGCTCTTCGCTGACCACTTCCACCTCTTCCGCGGGACACCGACCGGGATGTGGCTTGCCCACGAGCTGCAGGATGTCTTTGGGGTCGAGGAGAAGCTGACCTCGCGGACGGCCCAGGCCGTCTATGACCAGATCGCCGACTGCCTGACCCGGCCCGAATTTCGACCCCGGCGCCTCTTCGAGAAGTTTCGCATCGAGGTCCTGGCGACGACCGATGCCGCGAGCGATCGGCTCGAGCATCATCAGGCCATCCGGAACTCCTCGTGGCCGGGGCGGGTCGTCCCGACCTTTCGGCCCGATGGCGTCGTCAACATCGATCGTCCCGACTGGAAAGAGAATCTGCTCGCGCTCAGCGAGGTCTGTGGCTATGAGATCTCCAGCTACTACCACCTGATTCGTGCCCTCGAAGAGCGGCGCGCCTTCTTCCGCGAGATGGGGGCGACCGCCACCGATCATGCCGCGCTGACCCCCTGGACGGGGGCGCTCTCCGACGCCGAGGCCGAGACCATCTTCGAACACGCCCTGCGTGGCATCGCCACTGCCGACGAGGCGACCCGCTTCACCGGCCATCTGCTGATGGAGAACGCGCGGATGAGCGTCGAGGACGGCCTGGTCATGCAGTTCCATCCCGGCTCCTACCGGAACCACAACCCCGTCATCTTCGAGCGGTTTGGCTATGACAAGGGCTGCGACATCCCCGTCCAGGTCGACTTCACCCAGGGTTTGCGCCCCCTCCTGACCCGCTACGGCAACGATCCGCGGCTGACCCTCATCCTCTTCACCCTCGATGAGACGACCTACTCGCGCGAGCTGGCCCCCCTCGCCGGCCATTACCCGGCGGTGCGTCTCGGGCCGCCCTGGTGGTTCCACGACAGCCTCAACGGGATGCGTCGCTATCGCGACCAGGTCATGGAGACGGCCGGGCTCTACAACACCGTCGGCTTCAATGACGACACCCGCGCTTTCCCCTCGATCCCGGCCCGCCACGACCTGGCACGCCGCGCCGATGCCAACTGGATTGCCAGTCTCGTCCTGCGCGGCATCATCGACGAGGCCGACGCCGAAGAGATGATCCACGATGCCGCCTACCGTCTGGCCCGTCGCGCCTACA
>JBEIJP010000463.1:0-3264 GCA_040380245.1 Acidobacteriota bacterium
CCCACCTGCTCGACGGAATCGATTATGACCTGATCCGCCGCCACCCAAAGGTCTTTGTCGGGTACAGCGACATTACGGCGCTCCACCTGGCGATCCATCAGCAGACCGGACTGGTCACCTTCCACTCGCCGGTGCCGCTCTCCCCCTTGACGGGGTACTCGCAGAAGAGCTTTCGGCAGGCGATCACCGAGGCGCGCCCCCTCGGGCGACAGACCAATCCGCCGGAGAGCAGCTCGTTGCGGCCACTCCATCCGACCCGCGTCGTCCGCCCCGGTCAGGCGACCGGGCCGCTGGTCGGGGGCAACCTGACGCTCATCTCGACCCTCATGGGTACGCCCTACGAGATCGAGACACGCGACGCGATTCTCTTCCTGGAGGATGTCGGGGAGGAGCCCTACCGGATCGATCGGATGCTGACGCAGCTGCGGCTGGCCGGCAAGCTGGAGCAGGCCGCGGGGATCGTCTTTGGCGAGTGTGTCGACTGTGGGCCGAGTGATTTTCGGCCTTTCGTCTCGGCGGGATTCTCGCTCGGAGAGGTCATCGACGCCATTCTCGGGCCATTGCGGATCCCTGTCCTCTTCGGACTGACGATCGGGCACACCGCCGACCAGATGACGCTGCCGATGGGGCTCCGGGCGACCCTCAACACGGAGACGGCGTCGATCGAGATCCTCGAGAGCGCCGTCCGCGCCTGATCAGGAGCCGGTGCGCGGGCGCTGGAAGACCTTGAAGTCGTCATCGACATCGAAGAGGAGACCGCTCGTCCCTTCCGACTCGATGGCGTTGACGATGTTGACCTGGTCGTCAAAGATCTCGCAGAAGAGGCGATGGCGGAGCTGCGCGCCGCGGATTCCCCCCGGCAGGCGGGTCTCCAGGTAGAGCCAGACGAGGTCGGACCGCGCTTCGATCCCGCCCCAGCGGAGCGGGACGGGCCGCCCCTGGCGGCTGCGCAGCTCGACCCGGCCCTGCAGATAGCGGTAGATGGCCCCGTGAAGCGCCTGGTCTCTCCCGATCTCCCCGCCGTCCCGGCCCAGCACTGGAAGGGGGCGGCCCGCGTGGCGGGAGATCGCGTTCTCCAGATCATCGGCAAAGACCCGGATGACCATGGTCGTCTTCCCGGTTCGGGAATCGAACTCGAATTGGCTGACGCTGACGTGAAACTTGTGGGTCATCTCTGTTGGCGTCCGGGATGGTTCAGAAGGCTCGCCGGCCTCGCCCGGAAGAGGCCCAGCGGCCAGGAACATTGGTCAGGAGACGCGCATCAGCTCTTTCCACTGGGTCGTATAGCGTGGGGAGCGACGCCCGAGGCGGGATCGCCAGCGCTCTTCGGCGGGGAAGATCCCGCAGCGCACTGTATCCTGTCCGTGGCGAGCATTCAAGGCATCGACCTGCCGCATGAGGGTCCGTTCGTGCTCGAAGCGTTGCGTCTCCCAGAGTCGCAGCGGAGCGTTCGCGGGATCACTGAGGCCGGTGAAGAGCACGCCGGCCTTGTGATAGCTGTAGCCGGGCCGGTAGAGCGTCGGCAGCAGCCCCTGGACCGTGGCCATCAGCTCGCGTGTGCTGTCGGTCGCCAACCCCAGGTCGGCCGTCTCCGAGCCGCTATAAGCGGGCTGGCGTGTCGATTGGAAGCGCCCGGTTCGAGCGAAGATCGTCACCGCCGCCGCGGCGAGCCGTCGCCGGCGGAGCTTCTCCGCGCCACGGGTCGTGAAGTAGGCCAGGGCCGAGCGCAGCTCCTCGATCGACGAGACGCCTTCGCCAAAGGAGCGGGAGACGACCAGGCTGTGAGCCGGCGGGTGGCTCTCGCCGATCGGGAGACAGCGAATCCCCCGCAACTCGTGGAGCGTCCGCAGCCCGGTGACCGTCATCTTCTGGCGCACCCGGGTGTCGTCGGCGTGGCGAAAGCGAAGCGCGGTCTCGATGCCATAGGAGAGCAGGCGTGCGGCGTGGCGGCGGCCAATCCCCCAGACCTCTCCAATCGGGGTGCGGTCGAGCGCCAGATCGAGATGCGGCGAATCGATCAGATTGAGGACCGAACGGGTCCGCGCCGACCGCTTGGCGAGATGGTTGGCGACCTTGGCCAGCGTCTTGGTCTCGGCAATCCCGACCGAGACGGGGAGCCCGGTGTAGCGCCGTACCCGCTCCCGCATCGCCCGCCCGATCACGGTCAACTCCTCGACCGTCTTCGCCTCCAGCAAGAGAAAGGCCTCGTCGATCGAGTAGATCTCGAGGGCGGGTGAAAACTCCTCGAGCGCCTCCATCAGACGGGCCGAGAGGTCGGCGTACAGTTCGTAATTGCTCGACCGGACCTCGACGGCGGCCTCGGCCAGCAGCGACTCGACCTGAAAGACGGGGGCCCCCATCTCGATCCCCAGCGCCTTCGCCTCCGCTGAGCGGGCAATGACGCATCCATCATTGTTCGAGAGGACGACCACCGGCCGCCCGACCAACCCCGGATCGAAGACCCGCTCACACGAGACATAGAAGTTGTTGGCATCGACCAGCGCCACCCCCGTCACCATCCACTCCTCCTCCCCTTCCATCGGTCCATTAGAAAGCGCGGATCGAGAAGAGAATCCGCCCCCAGTACTCCCAACTCTGCGCCGCCTCCTCCTCGCCCGCTCCCTCCAGCAGCAGCGCCGGTTGCCCCGCCGCCACCAGCGCCCACCCTTGCTCGCGCCGCTCCACCCGGCGCACCAGCATCTGCTCGCCAACCCGTACCGCCACCATCTGGCCACCAACCATCGGCTCGGCGCGGTCGATCACCAGCAGGTCCCCCTCCTCGATTCCTTCCCCCCGCAGCGACTCCCCCTCCATCCGCGCAAAGAAGGTCGTGCCAGGTCGTCGCACCAGGTAACGCCCGATGTCCAACCGTCCCCGCCGGTCCAACTCCGCCGGTGAGGGAAACCCGACCGCCGCTCGTTCTCCTGCCTCCTCCCATTCCTCGTCACTCACTTCGCCTCTTCTCCTCTGCCATTCTTCTCTGATTTTTCTCTGATTCTTTGCTGCAAGGCTACTCTCTGACACGATGTTTCACCAATGCAACGCATCCTAGCACACGTCCGCAGGGGAGAGAAAGGGGAGGCAGCGGGGGGAGGTGGGGCGCCAGACCGGGGCCGGACTGCCACACGACACTGGCCGGGAAATCGTGTACACTGACCGGCGCGGAGAGAGGCAAATCGCCAAGAATGGCAGGGATGGCAGGGGTGATAGGGGTGATAGGGGTGGCAGGCTTAACCAGGAAGTTGGGGGAACCATCTCCTGAAC
>JBEIJP010000464.1:0-3263 GCA_040380245.1 Acidobacteriota bacterium
GCGGTGGCCCGTCCTTCTCCCATCCGTCAGACGGAGGAGCAGGGGGGCCTTTGCCGTTTCTGGCATCGGGAGGAAGGTATGAGACGAAGAGAGTTCATCGCGGGGGTTTCCGCGCTGGGGCTGGCGTCGGGCAGGGCCGCGGAGCGGTTGACGCCGGACGCCTCGATCGAGGAGGTCTCCCTGGTCGAGTTGCAGGCGGCGATGGGGCAGGGCACCTGGACGGCAGAGCAGGCTGTGGCCAAATACCTCGCGCGCATCGAGTCGATCGACCAGTCCGGTCCGGCCCTGCGGTCGGTGATCGAGGTCAACCCCGACGCGCTCTCGATCGCCCGCTCACTTGACGCGGAGCGGGCAGCTGGCAAATCGCGTGGTCCGCTCCACGGCATCCCGATTCTGCTCAAGGACAATATCGATACGGCCGATCGCCTGCAGACGACGGCGGGCTCGCTCGCCCTCGCCGGTTCGATCGCCAGTCGCGACGCCTTTCTGGTGGCCCAGCTGCGCAAAGCCGGCGCGGTCGTCCTCGGCAAGACCAATCTGAGCGAGTGGGCCAATTTCCGCTCCTCGCGGTCGAGCAGCGGCTGGAGCAGTCGCGGCAGGCAGACCCGCAACCCTTACGCACTCGACCGCAACCCGTGCGGCTCGAGCTCCGGATCCGGTGCGGCGGTCGCAGCCAGCCTCTGCGCCGCGGCGATTGGAACCGAGACCGATGGCTCGATCGTCTGCCCCTCCAACGCCAACTCCCTCGTCGGGATCAAGCCGACCCTCGGCCTTGTCAGCCGCTCCGGGATCATCCCGATCGCCCACAGCCAGGACACGGCCGGTCCGATGGCCCGCACGGTCGCCGACGCCGCGACCCTCCTCACTGCCCTCACCGGACTCGATCCGCTCGACCCGGCGACGAGCGCCAGCCGCGCCGCCCGCATCGACTACACCAGCTTCCTCGACCCTGACGGCCTGCGGGGGGCGCGCCTCGGCGTCGTCCGCAACTACTTTGGCTTCGATCCGCGGGTCGACCGACTGATGGAGGAGGCCCTCGACGTCCTGCGCCGCCAGGGAGCCGTCCTCATCGACCCCGTCCTCGATCCAACCAAGGGCGACTACCGCGACTCGGAGTACGAGGTCCTGCTCTACGAATTCAAGGCCGATCTCAACCAGTACCTGCGAGGCCTCGGCGAGAAGGCTCCGGTGCGCTCTCTCGACGACGTCATCGCCTTCAACGAACGCCACCGTGACCGGGTCATGCCTTACTTTGGCCAGGAGACGATGGAGAAGGCGGCGGCCAAGGGGCCGCTCACCGATCCCGCCTACCGTCGCGCCCTCGCCAAAAACCATCGGCTGACCCGGCTACTCGGGATCGACGCCATGCTGCGGACCCATCGGCTCGATGCCCTCGTCGCCCCGACCGGCGGCCCCCCCTGGCTGACCGATCTCGTCAAGGGCGACCACTTCGGCGGAGGCTTCTCCTCCGCGGCCGCCGTCGCCGGCTATCCTCACCTGACGGTCCCCAATGGGTATATCCAGGGACTCCCGGTCGGGATCTCCTTCTATGGCCGTCGCTGGAGCGAAGGACCGCTGATCCGGCTCGCCTTCGCCTATGAGCAGGCGACCCGCCACCGTCGGCCTCCGACCTATCTCCCGACGCTCCCGCTCCCATAAACGCAAAACCCGGCCCCCTGTTGAAGGGGCCGGGTCGAGTTGTGCCAGGATGGCAGAAGGGCGGGGCAGGCCGGGGGGGCAGCCGCTAGGGTCTGGATTGGGTCTGGGTGGTGGCGATCGGCTCTGTCTCGCCGCCGGGGAGCTGGACAGCTCCCTCGCTCCAGCGCGTCAGGCCAAATCCGAAGAGGGTCAGGAAGCAGACAAAGAAGGCTGCGAGAAGCAGAAGGTTGGTCAGCCCCTGAGGAGAGCCTCCCCGCCTTCCCGTTGAACTTGTTCTTGGCGACTCTCCCTCCCGCGCCTTAGATGCGCGCGGTAGAAAGGTGTAGGAAGAGTGCTCACTCAGTTCCTGTGTTCGAAAGCCATTCATATCTTTTCCATCCAAGTTGTTGGAGAACCAGCTTAAAGACCAACCTGGCAGCTTGGGGGCACACAGGTTTGGCGCCAGATCTACCCGAAACACGGTACCGCTCTGCCACTCTTGACGGGGACGCCCGGTATCTCAGCGTTCCCCGGTGCGGGGCCATTTTCCGTCGCCTATGATGGCTGCCTCACCCGGCGAGGTTGCCCCGCTCGACTCCAAACTGGAAATTTCCGGGGATTTTCTTTCCGCTCAACGGCCTGCGAGGCCCAGGACGGCGTGGAGAGGAGTCACCCGATCAGAGAAGGAACCGTATGTTTGACTTTGACGCGCCCTGGCGACGCTTCATCGGAATCGACTACTCTGGAGCCGGCGATAGTCAGACCCGGCTGCCCGGCCTGCGGGTCTATCTGGCGACCCCCGAGGCCGAGCCCTCCGAGGTGAGGCCGGATGGGGCGTGCAGCCTGCGCCACTGGACCCGGCAGGAGCTTGCGGAATGGCTGCTCGAACGGCTGCGAGAGCCAATTCCAACATTCGTTGGAATTGATCACGCCCTCTCCTTTCCGCTCGCCTACTTCGAGCGCTACCAGTTGCCCCCCGACTGGGACGGCTTTCTCGTCGACTTTGTCGCCCACTGGCCGGTCGATCAACCAGGCGTCACCGTCGAGTCGATCCGGCGACGTGGCGCTCACCGGTCGGGCGAGACCCGCTGGCGACGGCTCGCCGAGCGACGCGACGGCCGCGCCAAGTCTGTCTTTCACTTCGATGTCCCCGGTTCCGTCGCCAAGTCGACCCACGCCGGCCTCCCCTGGATCCTCGCTCTTCGTCGCCAACTGGGCCCGTCTCTCCACTGCTGGCCTTTCGATGGGTGGGAAATTCCACTCGGGCGCTCCGCTATCGGTGAGGTCTACCCCAGCCGGATGCGCGTCGGTTCCGCCCCCGCCGGCATGACTCAGGACCAGTTCGATGCTCGCTCGGTCGCCGCCTGGCTGCGCCAGCGGGCCCTGGCGGGTACCCTCCGCGTGTCTCTCTCCCCGGCCCTCTCAGCAGACGAACGCGGCCAGGCGGCAGTCGAGGGCTGGATTCTCGGCGTCGACTGATCTTGAATGGCACGCGAGCAGTCAAGATCAGGGAAGAATCCGCAGTAATCGCCCCCCGTCTCTTAGCAGAAGGATGGCGATGTCGACCAGCAAGATGGCCAGTATCCGCTTGATCCCGCGGTAGAGCCCCGGGCGCAGTCCCGACC
>JBEIJP010000465.1:0-3255 GCA_040380245.1 Acidobacteriota bacterium
CAGGGCTCTTTCTGCGGACGCGCCCGGATGGGATGGGGTATCAGATCACCATCGACCACCACGATCAGGGGATGATCGGGAGTCTCTACGCCCCGGGCGAGGGGGGCTTTCTCCAGCAGAACCGGGAATGGCGACGGGTCTTTCACATCGACGGCTGGAATCGATTGCGCGCCCGGGTCACGGGGCAGCCCGCCCACGTCGAGGCCTGGCTCAATGGCGCCAAGATGACCGATTTCCAGGATCACCGGGAGCGCTTCCCGCGGGAAGGGATCATTGGGTTGCAGGTCCACGGGGGATCCGGATCCTGGGGGGAGGCGAGTCGCGCCCGTTACCGTAGTATTCGACTCCGTCGACTGTAGGCTACCAATATTCCTGACGAGAGGGGAGGGCAGGGACGTGAAGCGATGGATCGGACAATGGACGGTGCTTCTTCTCTTCTGCGGAGCGCTGGCGCCGGGAACGGTCGGCCGTGGGGTGGGTGCGGTCGCTCCGTTCCCCCGGACCGCGCCAGACCGGCCCAACGTCCTGCTGATCATTGCCGACGACTGGTCCTTTCCTCACGCGGGGATCTACGGGGACAAGATTGTCCGGACTCCGCATTTCGATCGACTCGCTCGGGAGGGCGCTCTCTTCCATCACGCCTACGCCGCCTCTCCCTCGTGCACCCCGTCGCGGGGGGCGCTGCTGACCGGTCGCTTTCCGCACCAGCTCGCGGAGGGGGGAAGTCTCTGGAGCTCCCTCTCCACCTCGCTGGCCGTCTATCCCGACCTGCTCGAAGCGCAGGGCTACCGGGTAGGACAGACGCGCAAAGGCTGGGGACCGGGCAACTTCGAGGCGGGAGGACGTACCCGAAACCCCGCTGGGACGACCTTCCGCAGCCTGGGTGAATTTCTCCGGGACCAGCCCGCCGACCAGCCGTTCTGCTTCTGGTTTGGGTCGCAGGATCCCCACCGGGATTACATCAAAGGTCTCGGCAAGGCGGTAGGGATGCGGGCCGATCTCGTCGAGGTGCCGCCCTCCCTTCCCGCCACGCCAGAGGTTCGGGAGGACATCCTCGACTACTACTTCGAGGTCGAACGGCTGGATCGCGAGGTGGGGGAGCTCCTCTCGCTGCTCGAGGAGGCGGGGCAGCTCGACCGCACCTTGATCGTCATCACCTCCGACAATGGAATGCCCTTCCCCCGGGCCAAGGCCAACCTCTACGATGGCGGGACGCGGGTTCCCCTGGCGATCCGCTGGCCGGCACGGATTCGCGGCGGGCAGGCTCATCGGGAGTTTGTCAGCCTGACCGATCTGGCGCCGACCATTCTCGAAGCGACGGGTCTGCGCCCACCGTCAGAGATGACGGGCCGAAGCCTCTGGCCGCTGCTCGAAGGGCGTGGGGATGGCTCACGACAGCAGGTCTTTCTCGAGCGCGAGCGGCACGCCAATGTCCGGCGCGGCGATCAGAGCTACCCGATGCGGGCGATCCGCACCGCGGACTTTCTCTACATTCGCAACCTTCGACCCGATCGTTGGCCCGCCGGCGATCCAGAGAAGTACCACTCCGTCGGTCCCTACGGCGATATCGACGCGAGCCCGAGCAAGGATCAGCTCCTCGCCGGCAGGGCAGATCCTGTGCTTGGGCCCTACTTTCGCCTGGCGATGGCCAGGCGGCCCGCCGAAGAACTCTACGATCTGCGTCGGGATCCGGGACAAGTTCGCAACGTGGCCACCTTGCCGCGCTACCGTATGATTCGCCGCGACCTACGGGCACGGCTCGACCGTTGGATGGCCGAGACCAGTGACCCACGCGCCAGCGTCGATGACGATCGATATGACCGTTATCCCTACTATGGCCCTCCGGCGAAGTGAGGCGGGCCCCTTCCTGCGTGAGAAGATGAATCGATGAAGATCCATTGCTGGATGATCGCGGCGCTGCTGCTGGCCACGCTCCTCGCGCGGCCGGCCAGCCTGGCCTGGGAGGTCTCGGCGGTCGAGGAACGGCCGCCCAATGTCGTCCTGATCTACGCCGATGATCTCGGGTACGGGGATCTCGGCAGCTACGGAGCGACAGGGTACCGCACCCCACATCTCGACCGCATGGCACGGGAGGGGATCCGGCTGACCGACTTCTATGTCGCCCAGGCGGTCTGTTCCGCCTCCCGGGCGGCACTGTTGACCGGCCGTTACCCCAACCGGGTTGGCATCAACGGCGCGCTCGATCACCGCTCGACGAACGGCCTCGCCGAGGAGGAGACGACGCTGGCGGAACTCTTCCGATCGCGAGGCTATGCCACGGCCATCTACGGCAAGTGGCATCTCGGCCACCGCGCTCCCTTTCTGCCGACCCGCCACGGCTTCGATGAGTACTATGGCCTGCCGTACTCGAACGATATGTGGCCGCGCCATCCGGTCAATCCCGGTTACTACCCGGAGTTGCCGTTGATGGAGGGCGAGCGGGTAGTCGAACTCAACCCCGACCAATCGAAGCTGACCACGGCCTACACCGAGCGTGCGGTCGACTTCATCACGCGCCATCGCGACCGCCCCTTCTTCCTCTACCTTCCCCACACGATGCCGCACGTCCCCCTCTTCGTCTCGTCCAGGTTTGCCGGGCGGACGGCGCAGGGAGTCTACGGAGATGTGATCGAGGAGATCGACTGGTCGGTTGGTCAGATTCTGGGGACGCTGCAGCGGCTGGGGCTCGATCGGCAGACCCTCGTCGTCTTCACCTCGGACAACGGTCCCTGGCTTCCCTACGGGACGCACGCCGGGTCGACCGGAGGCTTGCGCGAAGGGAAGGGTACGGCCTGGGAGGGAGGCGTTCGAGTCCCCTTCGTGGCGCGTTGGCCGGGGCGGATTCCCGCAGGAACCGTTCGCCGGACACCGATGATGACGATCGATCTCTTCCCGACGCTGGCGAGACTCGTCGGAAGCCGGCTCCCTGTCGATCGACCCATCGATGGCCGGGATGCCAGCGATCTGCTCTGGGGAGCGAAAGAGCCCTCCGCCGCCTCCCGCGGGGTCTACTGGTTCTACTGGGGCCGCGAGCTGCACGCTGTGCGCCGGGCGCAATGGAAGCTCCACCTCCCGCATCCCTATCGCCACCTCGCCTCCGTCGGTCGCGATGGCCAGTCCGGTCGCGATGAGACTCGCCAGACGCCCCTCGCTCTCTATGATCTGGACAAGGATCCACAAGAGCGCGACAATGTCGCGGCACGTTATCCAGAGATCGTCGCCCGGCTGCAAGCCGACGTCGAACGCGCCCGGGCC